>NZ_VPBO01000039.1:0-19783 GCF_013418655.1 Acinetobacter sp. YH12128
ACCTTCAAAATTCTTGCTGAGCGATATCGCAATCGAGGCAAAAGACTAGCATTAAGATTCAATCTAATTGCTGGAATTTATAACTTGGAGCTGAGTGAAAAATGACTTATGAAAGAAATCTAATAATCAAAGAAAATTAAAAATATTATCCATTAGAAACGAATAACCAAAAGGAAAATTTATCCTATTTATCACCAGCAAACTGCCAATATACATTCGCATCCATTTCAAAATGCCCCCCCGAATGGCATCTACTTATTCAGTCAGATACCAAATCGTTAGACCCCAAGGATTATCTTTAATCTCAGGCATACCTTCTCCTTGATTAAAATGACGTTTTTCCATGTTATTCGCAGGACTATACCATTCACTTGTTTTAGGGCAAATTTGTCCTGCTTCGCATCTTAGTGTTTTTGTACTAGGATTACTTATATCCTTCTCGCAAGGTACAAATTCTCGGGCAAATTTAACCAAATCTTTTGGATAAATCATATGTGTTATTTCGCTATCATCTAAATCTAGCAAATAAACGTAAGCAGCAGCTTCTATAGCCCAATAGCCAAAATAACCTCCATTTTCCATTTTATGTAAGTCATACCATGGAGCACTTTCAAATGCGGGATACCATAATTTCAAATATTCCTGTATATCCTGAATACTCTCTTCTTTAGTATCTCTATAATTACTAAAAATTAATGGGCGATATGGATTATCAAAAAACCATTGATCTACATCATATCTATCCATCAACTCAAATGATAAAAAGTCCTCATACAGCGTATCTAATTGTTCTGTTTGCTCATGGTAAATTTTGTCTTGCATCGCTGCAATACGTGGTAATAGGTCTCTTCTGTGTAATAGATAACACAGTCCTATCAACTGCATACATCTTTCGTACTCATCTATAGCGGTAAAATAAAATGGCGCCCAATCATTATTTTTTCTGCAGCTCTAAATGCGATTGTATATTTTTCATAAGCAATTATTACATCTTCAAAAATTAATCTTAAATCTAAAATCTTATATCCTGACGTCAATAATAGCGAAAATAAATTATATGAGTACTCAGCATGAGTGCTCATTGCTAACTTCTTTTTTTCTTCAAGGTTATCGCCACTTCCCCCTACATTATTAAACCAATAATCAATATATTCTCTATAATGATCAGCAAACGTGATTAAATTATCCTCAGTTAAATAAAACTGTCTTTTCTTTTTATCAAAAACCATTCTGATTCCCAAAAATAATGCCCCGAAGGGCATGTTTTATTTATTCCTCACCATTAAAATACCAGTACACTTCACCCCAATCTGTTTCAGAAAATGTTGGTAACATTTCACCTCTTAACACATGAACACGTGAATCCTCTTGTGCAGGGGTTGTCCAATAGCCCGTTTTTAGGGATTTTTCGCCAGCTTTGACTTTTATTACAGTTAGATTCTCTTAGGTTACTTCAGATTGAGTATTATTTTTACGAGCCCATGCAACTATATCTTTAGGATAAAACAAATGTTTATGTAAAGAACTTTCATCCAAATCTAGTAAATAAACAAGAGCTGCTGCTTCAAAAGCCCAGTAACCAACATATGAATAATTATCTAAATTTAAATGACTATTGTACCAAAGTGTATTTTTATGCATTTGATACCAATCAGCCAAATATTCATCCAACAGTTCAATCGCATGATTTTTGTTATTTTTAATTATTACATTATCAATCACATCGCATAATATTGAAAAATTATAACTATATATCCCATCTCTTTCAGTATCTGGATGATTAGAATCCGTTAGTTTTAAAAACTTATTAATCACTTCATCTTCACTAAAAGTTCCTCCATCCTCGCCATTGATTAATTGTTTAATTGTAGATAATAAATTATTTTTATTTAGCAATACTGCTAAGCTAATTGTACTTAATGCAATAAAACCACCTTCACCACCAATAACAACTGGCTTTTTACTTGCTTTAAAAACTCCTAATGCTTCTGCTTGTTTTTCATAACCTTCTATTACTTTTTCAAATAATGGAGATATTTCTTCTATTGGCTTTCCTGCAGTATAATGAAGATATAATAAAGAATGATAGATCCATGTAATAGATTGCCATCTTGAAGCTTCTCCACAATTATATTGATCATCTTCAAATGCATCACTTTCTAAATATAAGGGTATTCCTTCTTCATTGTATTCTTTAGTCTTTAAATAATAATCTTCAGTTAAAAAAATCTGTCTTTTATATTTATCGAAATTCATATTAATCCTAAAATTAATGCCCCGAAGGGCATGTTTTATTTATTCCTCACCATTAAAATACCAGTACACTTCACCCCAATCTGTTTCAGAAAGTGTTGGTAAGATTTCACCTCTTAACACATGAACGCGTGAATCCACTTGTACTGGGGTTGTCCAATAGCCCGTTTTTGGGGATTTTTCGCCAGCTTTGACTTTTATTACAGTTAGATTCTCTTGGGTTACTTCAGATTGAGTATTATTTTTACGAGCCCATGCAACTATATCTTTAGGATAGAATAAATGCTTGTGTAGAGGAGTGTCATCCAAATCTAGTAAATAAACAAGAGCTGCTGCTTCAAAAGACCAATAACCACAATATTTTAGTTCTTCTGCAGGCTCTAGATGACTATTAAACCAAAGTGCATTTTTATTCATTTGATACCAATCAGCTAAGTATTCATCTAAATATTTAACAGCAGTTTCTTTATTATTTTTAACTAGCACATTATCAATCACATCACATAATTTTGAATAACCTAATGCAAATAAATTTCCTTCGTTAAATGTTGGATGTGAAGGATCATTAAGTTTAAAAAATTTATTAATAACCTCATCTTCACACGTATGACTTTCACCCTCACCATTGACTAATGAATGTATACGATCAAACAAATCATTTCGATTAAATAAAAAAGCCAGACCAAGTATATTTAACGTTTCATTTTGAGTTGGAATGACAGAAGGTTTTTTTGACTTATGGAAGATAGCTAAGGCTTCAGATTGTTTTTCAAAGCCTTCTATAACTTTTTCAAATAAGGGGATAACTTCCCCTATAGATTTTCCTGCTGTGTATACAAGGTAAAGTAGAAAAGAATAATCATGTGTTATTAAATTCCATCTTCTTTTTTCGCCGCAATTATACTCATCATCCTCAAATGCATCACTTTCTTTCCAAAAATCAACGTCTTCTATATAAAAATCATAGGCACTTTTATAATAGTCTTCAGTTAAAAAAATCTGTCTTTTATATTTATAGAAACTCATATTAATCCTAAAATTAATGCCACGAAGGGCATGTTTTATTTATTCTTCACCATCAAACTGCCAGTACATATCCCCACCCATTCCAAAATGCCCGAATGGCATCTACTTATTCAGTCAGATACCAAATCGTTAATCCCCAAGGGTTATCTTTAATCTCAGGCATAACATCACCCTGTCTAAAATGACGTTTTTCCATGTTATTCGCAGGACTATACCATTCACCTGTTTTAGGGCAAATTTGGCCTGCTTCGCATCTTAGAGTTTTTGTACTAGGATTACTTATATCCTTCTCAGAAGGTACAAATTCTCGGGCAAATTTAACCAAATCTTTTGGATAAATCATATGTGTTATTTCGCTATCATCTAAATCTAACAGATAAACGTAAGCAGCAGCTTCTATAGCCCAATAGCCAAAATAAAAACTTTCATCCAATTTATGAATATCATGCCATGGAGCACTTTCAAATGCGGGATACCATAATTTCAAATATTTCCGTATATCTTGAATACTCTCTTTTTTAGTATCTCTATATTTACTAAAAATTAATGGGCGATATGGATTATCAAAAAACCATTGATCTACATCATATCTATCCATCAACTCAAATGATAAAAAGTCCTCATACAGCGTATCTAATTGTTCTGTTTGCTCATGGTAAATTTTGTCCTGCATCGCTGCAATACGTGGTAATAAGTCTCTTCTATGTAATAGATAACACAGTCCTATCAACTGCATACATCTTTCGTACTCATCTATAGCTGTAAAGTAAAATGGTGCCCAATCATTATCATTTTCATACTCTCTTAAAGCAAAAGTATATGCTTCATATCTCTCAATTATTATTTCTAGAAAATACCTCATTTTAGAAATATCATGACCTGCTGTATATTCTAATGAAAAAAATTGATATGTTTCGCTTGCCAAGAATAGTGAAAGACGACTTTGATCTTCCAAAATACCACTATATTCTTGTTTTTTATTTTCAATTTTTTTAGAAATTTCAAAAAAATACCCATACAAACGATCATAAATATTTTCTGTTAAGAAAACTTGCCTAATCTTCTTATTAAATTCCATATTTATTCCAAAAAATAATGCCCCGAAGGGCATAAATCATTCTTCACCATCAAACTGCCAGTACACATCCCCCCAATCACTTTCAAAATCAGGGAATATATCACCTTGTTTAAAATATTGACGTGAGTTTTCTTTAGCAAAAGTATACCAATATCCTGCGTGAGGACATGGGCTACCGGCAATAACAATATCTATTCTTTCTGGTTCTTGAACTTCAACTTTCACTCGTTTTAATTCAGGCCAAGTGCTGTCTTCATCAAATCGTGCAATCCATTGCTTTGAACTTACGGCATCAAAACGTGGATTTGGATCATCTGACCACGCATCCAAAGTGGTCAGTTTTAAGTTATCACAACGTATCGGTTTAATTAGTTCATTTGCCATCACCAATAAATCAGGAACACCTGCTTCAACTGGATAAAGTGAAAGCTCTCCCAAACGTATCCATAAGCTGTATTTTGTTGAATCTTCTAGGTCTATAATTTTAGTAATTTCAATTCGTGGATCATCCAGTTTTTCACGAATTTGTTCTTCACTCAAGCCTAGTTTCTCTAGCCAGTAGGGAGAAAGTAAAAAGCACCATGTTGGGGTACGAATACCGCCACCTAAACCATCCCGATCTTCTGCAATAAACATATTTTCATGAGAAAACTCCATACCAGGATGATCAATATCGAGTCCATAAAAATAATCTGAAAATGTGCGTTCAACAGTTTCGAACTCAGGTGAAATATAAGCAAACTGTCCAGTATTACCTATTTCATAACCGCTATAAGCTTGTATTGGATTGAGTTGTCTTAAAATTTTTTCAACAAAAGTGTGCCAAACCATCTTATTGGTTTTATACCATTGATCGCCAAAAGTTAATTTAATACTAGAATAGCGCTCATTTGAGTCTCGAATATTACTTTCTAAAGCCCAACGTGCACTCTGTGTATCCGCCTCGGCTGATGTTGCACCTATAAAATATACAAAATATTTTTTAAAGATTTTATGCATTTCAACTAAAAGCTCATCTCGGCTTCTAATCCATTTATCAGCCTTTTTCCAAACCTCAGTGTCACTCCTAAACCTTAATTGAAAAGGTTTATCTATTATGGTTTTTTCAAATTCAATATAAATATCTAAAACTTTATTTAGTAGATCTTCAGCATTTTCTTGATGCATGTACAAAGTGATATAGGGGCAAATACCAAACTCTTTCTTTTCCTCTCCATAAATTATGGAAGTATCCTGAGGAATATCTCGAGCCAATTCAGCTATTTCTTGTTCATTTAAATAAAGTTGTACTGTACTCATAAAATATTCGTTAATTTATACTTCTATTTTTTAGAGATCCAAGATTATCAAGCCCCGAAGGCATAAATTACTCTTCACCATCAAACTGCCAATACACATCGCCCCAATCACTTTCAAAATCAGGAAAAACATCTCCCAAGTTAAAGTATTGACGTGAGTTCACTTTAGCAACTGTAAACCAATAACCCTGTTGAGGACATTTTTCCCCAGCTTTAATTGAAAATTTATTATGATTTTCAAGAAAATTTATTACTGAAGTTTTGAGCTTGAATTTGTGATAAAATTCAACCAAATCTTTAGGGTAATATAAGTATTCATGTAAGACAGTATCATTCTCTATCTCTAACAGAATAACAGCGCACGCTGCTTCAAAAGCCCAGTATCCATAATAGCCACCTTCTGATTTATGAGTATCATGCCAAGGCGCACCTGATAAATCTTTGTACCAATTCTTTAAAAACTTACGGACAAAAGCTAAAGAAATTTCATTATCTTGATTTGAAAAGGCTTCACATAATAATAAGTAAGGTTTTGGTACTAATACTGTTGAACAATCATATCTATTTTCATCTGAAAAAGATAAATACTCTTCAATTAGCCAATCTTGAGCAACATTTTCTCTCATTTCTCCGTCAATTAATTTCGCAACTCTAGGTAGTAAATCCTTTCGGTGGAGTAAATAACACAAACTGATTAACCAAATACATGGACAATAGCCATCAATAGTAAATAATTCAAAAACTGGTAAGTTTATATTTTTATGATAACTTCTTAATTTACTTCCATATTGCTCATAATAGTCAATAACTATTTCAAGTTGGCTTCTAATAAAAGGTAAACTATTGCCAGCTGTATATTCCAATAAAAGTAGATTTAAATAGTTCTCTGCTACGATAGCATAAGAGTATACCCATCTTTCTTCTAGTGAATCACCAACACCTGTAAGATTTACTTTAAAAGTTTCAATAGTGTTCAGAGTTTCCGCCTTTAATGTTTCATACATTTGAGGTGTAAGAAATTGTTGTCTTTTTATATTAACTAAATCCATTTTATGCCCAAAAACTGCCCCGAAGGGCATATTTTCACTTATTCTTCACCGTCAAACTGCCAATATACATCCCCCCAATCACTTTCAAAATCAGGGAAAATTTCCCCTTGTTTAAAGTATTTACGAGTGTTTTCCTTAGCTACAGTGAACCAATATCCCGATTGAGGACATTTTTCACCTGCTTGAATTGATACTTTTTGATATTTAGTTAGGAGGTCAATTTCAGCACTACTAGGTTTAAACGTACGATAGAACTCTATTAAGTCTTTTGGATAATAGAGGTATTCATGAAATTCTTTATCATTTTCTATTTCTAATAGAATAACAGCGCAAGCTGCTTCAAAATCCCAATATCCATAATATCTACCCTCTGATTTATGGCTATCATGCCATGGAGCTCCAGATAAATCTTTATACCATTTTTTCAAGAATTTGTTTAAATGCTTGACTGAAACTTTATTATCTTGGGTCACAAATGCATTGGATAACTCAAAATAAGGATTTGAAAAAAGGACATCTGAACAATCAAAACGGTTATCGTCATTAAAAGCCAAAAATTCCTCTACAATCCAATCTTTCCCTCCATTTTCTTGATCCTCTCCATCAACAAGGTTAGCTACCAACGGTAGTAAATCAGTTCTTTTTAATAAATAACAAAGGCTGATAATCCATATATATACACAATAGTCATCTAAAATTTCGATGTCAAAAATACTAAAATTATTATTTTTATAATAGGCTCTTTGTTTTATAGAGAGTTCCTTGAATAATTCAATTACTTTATCAAATTCTAAGCGTAAATACTCAATCGGTTTACCAGCAGTATAGTCCAAAATAAGCAAATCAAACTGATATCTAGACGCTATCGAATAAGAGTCTATCCATCCTGCTTCGATATCATCATCATCATTTGATTCACTTAAAAAACTTTCTATGGCGCTGACAAGCTCACTCCTTGTAGATTGATAGTAACTTTCATCTAAAAATTGTTGTCTACGATTAAACTTAAATTCCATCATAAATAAATTTCCAATTATTTATTATTAACAACGATACTAATGTCTTTATCAGTCCAAACCCTTGTAGCTTTATGAGTAGAATGTTCTTTTGATGAGTGCTGATAAAAACGGAGACTTTAACTTGGTAAACTACACATACTCATTAGGAGTTTACCATGAGCAAAAAACAAAAGATTTATACAGTGGAATTCAAAGCTGAAGCAATTAAAGCTATTGAATCAAATAAAGGAAATGTCTCTGAAACGGCTCGACAGCTTGGTATTTCAATGCAGACCCTTTCAAATTGGTACAACAAAGCAAAAGCTGGAACATTAGTAGGCACACAACAATATTCGCCTGATCTCGTTGCGCTACTCGAAGAAAATAAGAAACTCAAACAGCAACTCAAAACTACGGAAATGGAAAGAGAATTTCTAAAAAAAGCAGCAGCGTACTTTGCCAAGGACCATCAGTAAGGTACGATTACATGAAAGAGAACAAAAACACCTATCCAACAACGATGATGGCTAGACTGCTCAAAGTTTCAATTTCAAGTTTTTATGACTGGTTAAAACGAGGCATGAGCAAAAGAGTTGTTCAAAGAAATCAGCAGACGATCTTAGTCAAAATAGCTCATCAAGAAACTAAAGAAAGTTATGGTCATATTCGCTTAACGAGGTATTTACAGTCACAAGGCATCCCAATTAGCGAGTATGCAGTCCGTTGTATAAAAAGGCTAAATCAGCTGTATTGTAAGCGCCATAGGCGTTTTAAAAGAACGACGAACAGTGATCATAATCGAGCGATCTATGACAATTTACTCAAACAAGAGTTTTTAATGACCAAACCTAATCTTGCATGGTCAAGTGATATTACGTACATATGGACAGCTGAAGGTTGGTTGTACTTAGCTGCTTTAAAAGACCTTTATACTAGACAGGTCGTTGGTTATAAGCTTAAGTGAGCGAATGACAGCGCAACTAGTTTGCAATGCGCTGAGTATGGCAATTCGCAATCACAAACCATCACATGGGCTAATTGTGCACTCAGACAGAGGAAGCCAATATTGCAGTCATGAATATCGAAACATGCTTGAAAAATATGGATTTCAAGGTTCAATGAGCAAAAAAGGAGACTGTTACGATAATGCCCCGATTGAGAGCTTTTGAGGAATACTCAAAAACGAGTTGGTTCACCATCGCAACTACAAAACAAGGGGAGAAGCCAAAGCAGATATTACAAAATACATAGAGCTATTTTATAATCAGAAGAGAATCCAGAAAGGACTGAGTTTTAAGACACCAAATCAAATGGCAGAGGACTTTTACGAGTTGGCTGCCTAGAATCTCCCAAGTGGAAGTGTCCTGTTATTTCAGCACACATCAAACTCTTGAATCTAGATAGCCTAATTATTAAAAAGAAACTTATCGATAATTTAAAGATATATTTCAAAACTAAAAATTAATTTAATTTTTTATAGAGTTCCATCTTTCAACTTTAATAAATCATGATAAGTTTGTTTTTTTTGAACAATTGTCTTTAAGATAAAATCTGTCTTTCTTAATGACTCAGCATTGTTCAGATCAAGCATAATCGCCACTTCATTATACCATTCATCTTCAGGTGCATTATTTTCCCAACGATCCCCCCATCTGTCATCTCTACTAATTTGAATTGATGAATTCACATCGACTAAACCATCTTTATTTTCTTTTAAAATTCCTAAGTGAATTACTATTTCGATGGCATCATTAATAATTGTCAAAGGATAATATACCTCTCCATCTGGATTTCTTCTGAAATCAGAGTATTCATTTGCAGCAGACCAAGCTGTAATCTGCTCTTTTGGTATGTATGCTTCTAAAATATTCTTTAAACAAAGATACATACTACAATAATCGTCATATTCTCTATCCCACTGTAAAAATGGAAATTTTGGGTGATCCTTAAAAAAATTAACTATCTTTTCTATATTCGTCATTATTTAACCTTTTAATATTTCGCCCTTCAAAATATCTATATCCATTCTTCTAGCATCAAAATCTGGTGGAATAACACCAGTAAAATGACGACCTGCAAAACTAAAAGAATGTTTACCTACAGAAACTCCATATGGTGTCTTCGCTTCCATCCAAGCGATCATTGCTTTATAGGCTTGAGTTGCACCTTTGTGATAATCAACTGGACTTTTTATTTTAGTATCTGGTTTGCTATGACCTTCTAATTTTAGCATGGCAATACGCATGGAAAGTGCATATTGCTTACATAGTACTAGAGGCGGTGGAAAAGGGTGATTTGTCCAAACGCTACCTGCTTCAGTTGCAGTCACAATCATTCTATTTGCATTCTGCGCCTGTATACGACCACTATGCTGTTCGTTCTTACACTCCTTATTAGAACTATTACAAGATCTCTCAAGTTCCTTAGATTTCGCTTTACTTGCTGCCAATGCTTGATCTTTTTGCTCTTGAGTTATACCCGAACGACTATTATCGATATCCTCTTCAGCCAGATCAATTCTTTGATTGAGCATGCCTGTAATTGTTCCATCTCCTAATGGGGATGGAGTGAATATTCCAGTTAATATTACGCCTATAGGATTTGCTCTTGCTCCTACCTTAGCTGCAGTTCCTGCTCTTTCAGCAGCTTTTTCAGCAGTTGTCCCCCAACCACCAAAAATATCTGCTGCATCAGCCGCTATTGCCACGATTTTTTCTCCAATGCTTCATAGAATTTTTGACTATCTGAAGAATTTAAAGAGCTTTGTAAAACTCCAGCTAAGATATCAATTGCAAGAAATGGTGGAAATAATCTATTTATTAATAAACTGCGATTCCATGGATCATCATCTAAATTATTTTTATTCAAAATAAAACATAATTCTCCGTAAGCCGCTCTCCATTTGTCATAGTCAGCATGATTTTCCATTCCTACCAGATATTTTCGAATTTTTGTTTGGGCAGTAATCAGGAATTTTAGTCCACTATCTTCATTATTATTAAAATACTTTATCGCCAGTTCGCTATAAGTGTTTTTTAGCCGATTCCAGTTCCACAAGGCTAGACTTTCTTCACGATCTGCAGAAAATTCCTCAAGCTGTTCTTTAGTAAATTCGATAACCATTCTAAATCCTCTCCAATAACTTGAAATCACCAGATACTTCTTGATACCACCAACCATCAATAGGTTCTAACAGAATATCTAAATTTTTTTTATCTAATAGTCGATTTAATGATTTGATAACTGAAGGATCATAAAATCTGAACAATGCTAATTCGCCGGATGATAATTCTGCTTGTAAGAATGGCTGAAAATGTTTGATCAATTCTTGGTTCGATAGATTTGTTTTCAATATCGAAAACATTCCTAAATTTTCTTCTATAACAAGTTCATTAATAAATTTTTGATTATTTAGTTTATTTAAATTCAACAATAAAGGGGAAAATTCTAATGGTGTAGAATCATCAACAGTTCCATCGAATAAATTACCTATATATTTGATATTTCTATCATAGTTTAAAGTAAGCCAATGGCGCATATAAGTATAATTTTTAGCTGCATCAATCAACAGGAAGAAATTATATTTAGATTCTTCACCACTAATTTTCTTTGATAACTGTAATATGTCCATCCTATATTTCCCTATACACAAACGGTAAACCTTTTCGAGCGGCATCAATTAAACAGGGAATACATATTTTCGTAGAAATATTAGGAAGCTGGAAATTATGACGTGTACCTTTGACAAATTGTGCTTGAGCAGACCTAACCTCAACAAGCCCAGGACTATTAATATCAATAGAACCGTCAGTCTTTATTTTTATGTATCCCCCACCACAAGTCAGCATAATTTCTTTTTTGGCTGCAATCGTAATGGAATTCTCAGTACTCATGATCTTAAAATCCTTGAGAGATGCTAGATCAATTTGATCATTTTGCGCATGAACTTTAATTTCACCTTGAGCCGCTACAATATTTATACCTTTTTCTTGAGTATAAAAGCTTAATCCCTTCGCAGCATGAGCAGTAAACTCACCATTTGAATTTATATCTAACTGTTGACCCGATATAATTTTTATATTTTCTTTAGCAACATGAGTTTGGTTTTTTTGACTTACAGAAACAAAATCCTGAGGAGTACTAAGCAGAATATTAGGATGCTCAAACTTTTCTAGACTATTTTCTACTTGAGCAATCAAATCATTACTAATTTGATAGTTTTCATCTTGGAAAGCCTTACTTACTCGAGCATTTTTTTCTAAACTTTTGAGTTTTTCTATAGATTCATTTAATTGCGTTAACAACTCTTTTATATTTAATTGTATATCTTTGGCGTTTTCTTGACTCGCAGAACTAATCAATAATCCCTTACCAGCTCGAATAGCACCCCATTGGTCGGTTCTCAGTTCAAAGCCTTCCCCTCGTCCCTCACTTTCTGAGGTTTCTTTGGGATGACTGAGGTTCCCTAGGTTGAGCTGGGTAGCACCATGGGTACTTTGTAATTGTGTCGAAATTTGTCCTGTGGTGTCATCAAAGCACAGTTGTCCAAAGCCCTCACCTTGGACTTCCTTACTTTTAATCCCAGCCAGTTTTTTGGTGTCTGGCAGTTTACCTTTACTATCAAATTGGGTCGGACTGCGCTGTGCTTCATGTATGCGCCCCACCACAAATGGTCGGTCGATATTGCCGTCAAAGAAATCGATGACCACGATTTCATTAATACGTGGTAAGAAACGTGCACCATAGCCTTCGCCTGCCCATGGGGTAAGCACATCTACCCATGCAGAATCCGTATCATTGTCATTACTGCCTGCACCGCCATCATGGCTGTGGTCATCTCCACGGGTAAATAAGAAACGAACTTTGATTCGTCCCCATTCATCGACATGTATTTCTTCACCACTTGGCCCGACAACTTTAGCCCGTTGCGGATGGGTGCTTGGACGGTGTTCGAGTGGGTTATATTCAGGAACCGTCGCAATATTGCGGCGTTGTAATGTGAGCTGATTGGCCTGACGCTCGGCCTGTTCATGGATGGGTTTAATGTTCCACTGACTTTGTTCAATCAGTTGATTGACTTGTTCAGAGAGGTCTTTAGGTAAGTTATTTTGGTTATAGAATTTTTTTTCTGTGATTAAAAATTGTTTGTCTGCACCACTGTGTTGATCGATTTCTGGGTGTTCATTCAATTCAAACCAATAACCCACTTGGGTATCACGCACGGTCGATTGTGCATTGAATTTTTTCGATTGTAGCTCGTGATAGCGCGTTAGGTTTTGATTCAATTTTTCAATCTGGCTGTTAGATGAAGCCGTAGCTTGGTCTTCGCCTTTTAAGTCTTGCATCCATGCAGGGCTGACATGCCATGCTTGCTCTAGACTTAAGCTGGCATTGTCTTGGCTTTGGCTATGCTGATGTTTGCTTTGAACTGAACCTGCGCCTTCTTCTTGGCTCAGTCCATCGGCTTGCCAGCGCTGCACATGGACCGCAGTCGGTTGAATGCTACGTTCACCGATCAAGCTGGTGATGCTGTCTTGTTTTTCTGTGGCACTAGAGCGATGAAAGCGGATACTACGACGGCTGAGTGCTTGATATTGGCTATTGTCATCAATCAGGCGGAGTTTTTGTTTTTCAATTGGCGCTGAGGAATGCGGCACTTTCAACTGTGCTTCATCGATGAGCCAGTTAATGCCTTCACTGCGCCAAAGTCGCGTTAAAAAGTCATAATCGCTTTCATTCGACTGCATGATGAAAGGTCGAACGTCATAGTTTTGGCTTAAACCGCTTAAATCAAGCATTAGACTGGCAGCAAAGAGCGGACTTTTGCTTTGCCATTCTTTGAAGATTGTTTCACTAACATCGCGAACAGATTTGTTCATAAACACACGGCTGTTGCGGCGTTTATGCCACAGTGAAGTTGCATCTTCTAAAGTGAGTTTATATAGGGTGAGTGAACCGTCACTCTGCCCTTGAGCCGCCTCTGTAATAATACCCGTAGTACGGAAGAGTTCGCCCTGATCAGTCACTTGATCAACGGCAACTTGTGCGCCAATAAATTGTTTTAGTGGAATAAGTGCATTAGTAGATAGGCAAATCAAAGTCGCTTGCACGCCTTGGTTTAAGACATGCTCCCCATCAATACGTTGAATAAAAAGCTCATCATTCAACGCAGGGTTGGAAAATTGCACATGAATGGCACGTTTTTGGGCGGATAGACCCAATTGTTCTAATACAGCAAATATTTTGCCTAACATAATAAAAATTCTAAATTGTAATCATGGAAATAATTTTGCTGCTAGTTTAGTCAAATTCATCAATAAACTTAATGCTTAAAACCATAGAAGATGTTTCGTTATGTAAAATCCACGATTCAAAAATTCACTTAAAACTAAAAAGCTGAGAACCCACTCACTAAATACTTCTTGCATATAAAATATTCACCAAATGGTCTTAGACCATGCACTTGCATCCAACAAGCAACGTCATTCACACAAGTGTAAAAATAGTTTATCGTCTAATTAGCACCGAGCTTAATGATTAATTTTTTAATATTATCTTTAAAAATAGTAGATTAATTTAAACTCAAGTCAGATTAAAAAACACACAACCCTTTCTTTCCTGTCTTGTAATTCACCTAAGATCCCCTATAATTCAAAAAAACAGACAAGTCTGTCTATTTTGCTGCAAAAACCGAATGAATTTAGCATTCAGAGGGTAAAAATATAAATGAGAGAAAACGTATAAAACGTTCGAAAATCAAATCATTGACTTAAGCTAACAAAGTGAATGATTTGAACGCACAATTGTCAGCAAAGCGCGATTACCCCAAATAATCGCGCTTTTTATTTTCTTAGAATCTTAAGTCATGTGAAAAAAATTGATGGTTAATCAATACAAATAAGTCGTCGCTAGATTTAAAACCTAGATGCCTACAAACAAATTTTTAAGCAGCCAATTCCAAACGAATTAAGGTTTCAACTCGCTTCCAATACTCTGCTAAATGCACTTGGTTGGGGTCAATTTGGGCTTGGATGGTCATGCCATCCAAAATGCTACTCAGAAATGCAGCGAGTTGTTCAGTTTGCTGAATGCCCAGATTTTGCAAAGCAGTACTTAGTTTTGATTTGAGCCAGTCTTTATAATCGATCGCAGGTTGTAATGACGAAGGATAAACTTTAGATATTTCTTCTACTGCTTTTTGAAACATACAACCATTGAAATCTGCAGTATGAAACCAAGCATCGTACCAAGCAAAAATGGTTTTAATATGCGAAAGATGGTCTTCTGGATCACATTCTGCAATAGCAGCTTCAAGTGATTCCTGTAAATTAAGATTTCGAATCACGAGACATTCTTCAATTAATTTGGCTTTAGAGGGGAAATATTTATAAAACGTCATTTTAGCAACGCCTGATTCCCCAATAATTCGATCTATACCAATCGAGTTATAGCTATAAGAATTGAAGAGTTGGAGCGCAACGTTAATGATGTCTTGCTTTTTCGACATTTAATTTACCTGATGCACCAATGGGGCCTAAACATAAAGCTTTCAAGGTAGAAAACCTAATTTTTAAACATGATTTTCGCGCGCTATTGTAAAGCATAACTTAATTGGAGTCTGTAGATAAAACCTCAGCACCCTATTAAATACAGTCTGATTTCAGATGATTTATCGAATTAGCAGTCAGGAAAATTTCGTATAAAACTGACTGCTATTTTAATTTCAACTAGCGATTTAACGACTATTCATCTGCGTTAAAAACATGGATAAAATGAATGCCATTAACGGTGGATTTAAGAGTAAGTATTTTAAGAGCAAGGGGTACTCAGAATATCTTTTTGCTTACGCTCTTGCAGTGCTTTTCGAATCACCTGATAACCACCCGTTAAACCTAAGATCGCCATGATTGCGGCCACGATCAAATCTGGCCATAGACTGCCTGTACCAAACACCCCGACTGCAGCCAAGATCACTGCGACATTACCAATCGCATCATTACGGCTACATAGCCAAACGGATTGCATATTGGAGTCACCTTCTCGGAAGGCATATAAAACATATGCACAAATGACATTAGCAACTAGAGCCAAAATACCAATCAGCCCCATGGTGATCGGTTCAGGAGCGATCCCATTGGCATAGGCATAGAGCACTTTGGCAATGACCACGATCCCAAACGCTGCCATAACAAAACCTTTCACCAAGGCAACTGTTGCACGCCAATATAAACTGGCGCCAAGTACGGCTAATGAAACCCCATAATTTACGGCATCACCAAAGAAATCTAACGAGTCCGCCCAAAGCGCAGAAGAATGTGCATAAGCCCCACCAATCAGCTCTACCAAAAACATTATGGCGTTAATGATTAGGGCAATCCAAAGTGCAATACGAAATTTACTGTTGGGTTTGCTTGGTGCTGGCTCATGACTACATGTACATGCCATAAATATGCTCCAATTTAAAAATCAATGGATTTGTATTATTCTTATTCAAAACTATGGACTCACTCCAAGGTCAAGCATGAACGTACAAAAACATTATTTGATTAAAGAATTGTCCACCAAAGCTGGGGTAAGCGTTGACAGTATTCGCTTTTATGAAAAGAAAAAACTGCTGAAACCTAGCTTCCGCGCAGACAACAATTATCGCTATTATGATGAAGAAATGTACAAACGTTTGGTTTTTATTAAGCGCTGTCGAAACCTCGATATTTCTCTCACCGAGATTCAAACCCTGCTTGAACTTGAGCAATCCCCTACGCAAAGCTGTCATGCTGTGAATGAATTAATTGATAATCACATTCGTCAAGTTTCTGAAAAAATTAAAGAATTAGAAAATTTTAAAATACAGTTAAGTAAGCTCCGTGCTAGTTGTAATGAAACCAGTCAAATTAATGATTGCCAAATTTTAAAACATTTGGAAAACGAAATATCTTGAAAACCCAACTAAAATACTTGGTTGAATCCTTTTTTTAGATCACTACAATAAAGCCATAAATTTTTTATGCCTTTATTGACATGACGATTCAACACGTAACCGAACTCCTCTCACCTGCTGGCTCATTAAAAAATATGCGCTACGCTTTTGCTTATGGCGCAGATGCCGTGTATGCAGGTCAGCCGCGATATAGCTTACGTGTGCGCAATAATGCTTTCGACCATGACAATTTAAAAATTGGCATTGAAGAAGCTCATGCCTTAGGTAAAAAGTTTTATGTGGTGGTGAATATCCAACCGCATAACTCAAAACTGAAAAATTTCATCCGTGACCTTGAGCCTGTGGTTGCCATGGATCCTGATGCGCTAATCATGTCTGACCCCGGTCTGATCATGATGGTGCGTGAACATTTTCCAGAAGTGTCCATTCATTTGTCTGTCCAAGCCAATGCGGTGAACTGGGCAACGGTTAAATTTTGGAAAAATATGGGACTGACACGTGTCATTCTGTCACGTGAATTATCAATCGAAGAAATTGAAGAAATTAAACACAATGTACCTGATATGGAAATTGAAGTTTTCGTACATGGTGCATTATGTATGGCTTACTCCGGTCGTTGCTTACTTTCTGGCTATATGAATAAACGTGATGCAAACCAAGGTGCATGTACCAATGCATGCCGATGGGATTATAAAATTCACGATGCAGTTGAAGATGAAACTGGTGATGTTATTCCAGTCACACAAATTAAAGAATCATCATGCTGCAATAATAAAAATGCCGATGAGCAACACGCCCTAGAACAACACCAATTCGGCGAGCCGGTTTTATTACAACGCAATGAAGAAGACATGTTTGCTGCCGAAGAAGATGAACATGGCACTTATTTCATGAACTCGAAAGACTTGCGTGCTGTACAGCATGTTGACCGTTTAACCAAAATGGGCATTCATTCTTTAAAAATTGAAGGCCGTACCAAGTCTTATTTCTACTGTGCGCGTACCGCTCAAATTTATCGTAAAGCCATCGATGATGCCCTTTCTGGTAAACCATTTGACCCTGCTCTCATGTCTCAGCTTGAAGGTCTTGCGAACCGTGGTTATACCGAAGGTTTTCTACGCCGCCATGTACATAGTGAATATCAAAACTATGAAACCGGCTCTTCACGTTTTGATCATCAACAGTTTGTAGGTGAAGTCTTAGAACGCAATGGTGACTCTCTTAAAATCGAAGTGAAAAACCGTTTTGTTGTAGGTGATTCTTTAGAACTGATGACCACTTCAAGCAACATCACCTTCGTTTTAACTGAAATGAAAGATAAAAAAGGTAATCTAATTGACGATGCCAAAGGTTCAGGTCATATCGTGGATATTCCTGTACCTGCCGATGTGGATATGCGATACGCCTTACTGATTCGTAACTTACCCAATTCGACAGTGGATATTTCGGCTTCAACTTTAGCTTATCAGGCTTGAGTTTACTTTATGGCTTTGTTGATTACAGATAAATGCATCAATTGTGACATGTGTCTACCTGAATGTCCCAATAATGCCATTTATGAAGGCTCAAAGATTTATGAAATCGATGTCGCACGTTGTACTGAATGTGTCGGTTTCTATGAGCACCAAACTTGTGTTTCAGTTTGTCCGATTGAGTGCATTGTGCCTCATCCTGAACATGTGGAGACAGATGAGCAGTTAATGGAGAAGTTTAAAGGCTTGAATTTATTTAAATCTTAAATTCGTGATGTGATTGGTATATTAATTGCTTACTCCGCTTTATATTTTATAGAGAAACAACCTTGGGGAAAGTATAAAAATAAGGTTGTAAAACAAAAATAGCTGGGCAACGAATAGGATTCAAAATGTGTGGGGACATTTTTGAATCCTAATTTTGCAGACAAAAAAAGGAACTCCGGTGTTAGCGTCCAAAGTTCCTATAAAACGAGAATATTAAGAAAAATAATATTCTAATGACAACATTCAGCGCGGCCAGCGTGTTTCTCGAAACACACTGGCCTTTCTTTTATTGACCCGAACGGATGATGTAATCAAAAGCAGACAATGATGCTTTCGCGCCTTCACCTGTTGCAATGATGATTTGTTTGTAAGGTACTGTTGTACAGTCACCTGCGGCAAATACACCTTTCACATTGGTTTCGTTACGTTCGTTAATTACGATCTCACCACGGTTTGAAAGTTCAACTGCTGTTTCTTTTAAGAAATCAGTGTTTGGTAACAAACCGATTTGTACAAAGATACCAGCCAATTCAATCGTTTTGATTTCATCAGTTGCACGGTCTTTGTAGTTCAATGCAGTCACTTGTGAACCATCACCGACCACTTCTGTAGACAATGCATTCATGATCACAGTGGTATTCGGTAAACTGTTTAACTTGTCTTGAAGGACTTGGTCAGCACGAAGCTTAGTATCAAACTCAACTAGCGTTACATGTTCCACAATACCTGCAAGGTCAATCGCCGCTTCGACACCTGAGTTACCACCACCGATCACTGCAACACGTTTACCTTTAAACAATGGACCGTCACAGTGTGGGCAGTATGCAACACCACGTGTACGGTATTCTTGTTCACCCGGAACGTTCATTTCTCTCCAACGTGCACCTGTTGAAAGAATCACTGTTTTAGATTCAAGTTTTGCACCATTCTCTAAAGTCACTTCAACTAAGCCATTAGCTGTTTGGTCAGCACCTTTGATGTCAGATACACGTTGCAAGTTCATGATGTCCACACCGTACTCACGTACATGTGCTTCCATTTCAGCAGCAAACTTAGGACCTTGGGTCTTTTGAATCGACGTGAAGTTCTCGATGTCCATGGTATCCATGACCTGACCGCCCATGCGTTCAGCCACGATACCGGTTTTAATGCCTTTACGTGCTGCATAGATTGCAGACGTATTACCTGCAGGACCACCACCAATCACAAGAACATCAAAGGCATCTTTGGCATTTAACTTTTCAGCATCTTTCGCTGCAGAGTTAATATCCAATTTGGCAATGATTTCTTCCAAGGTCATACGACCTTGACCGATGTGGTTGCCGTCTTGGAATACCATTGGTACAGCCATGATTTTGCGTTCTTCCACTTCTTCTTGGAAGAATGCACCATCAATCATGGTTG
>NZ_VPBO01000040.1:0-16379 GCF_013418655.1 Acinetobacter sp. YH12128
AAAGTTTTACGTACTTTAACTGAATCAACCTATGAAATTCAGCCTCAGCAAAGTCATTATGAATCTCTCGAAGTAGATGAGTTCTGGAATTTTGTTGGAAATAAAAAGAATAAACAATGGCTTATTTACGCCTATCATCGAGAAACAGGTGAAATTGTTGCTTATGTTTGGGGTAAACGAGATTTAGCTACAGTCTAACAATTGAAGACAAAGCTTAAACAATTAGATATTCACTACACCCGAATTGCAAGTGATCATTGGGACAGTTTCATCACTGCTTTTAAAAATGGTAAGCAAAGTATTGGTAAATTTTTTACTGTAGGTATTGAAGGCAATAATTGCAAAATAAGGCATAGAATTAGGCGTAGCTTCAGAAGAAGCTGTAATTTTTCAAAAAAGCTTGAAAACCATTTTAAAGCTTTTGATTTAGCCTTCTTTTCTTTTACATCAATAATGGCTTCATTTAAAGGCAGCATACTTTTTGAAGCACCACCAAAATTTTATGTTAAGTAGAGACTAAAAATGCCCTTGATTAAGGGCTTACAAGGGCATTTTGTATAAGGTGTATTATGTTAATTTTAGAATTTCTTCATTAGATAATTTTTGATAAGCTAAATCCATTAGGACTAATTAAGTAAATATGAGCAATTGGGTCAATGTCACACAGGATAAGTCTACAGGTATAGAACTAATTCATGCCCACTTCAAAGGCTTTGCATACGATCCTCATCTACACTCAAGTTATCTTATAGGGGTAACAGAGTTAGGACATCAACAATTCAATTGTAGAAAAAAAATTATTGATAGCTATCAAGGTCAAACTTTCATGCTTGAACCTGAAGAAGTTCATGATGGTAATGCACCAGATCCTCTCGGCTTCACTTATAAAATGATGCATTTAGATCCAGCATGGTTAAAAAAAAGCTATGAAGGAATATTTAATGAGCCTATCGAACTTGCTATCGAATCAACCCTACGTTCTGATCCTCAACTTTCACATTTGATACTTTCAACCTACAATATATTGAATAACAATGAATCTCAATTGATGAAAGATACGTATTTAGATCTTTTATTAGAAAACGCTATCCAACTGGACCAGCAGCTACATTGATTCGAATTTTAGATGCTCACCCAAGCCTTATTTGAAAAAATTACTTAAAAAATGGGAGCTTAAGGCTCCCATTTTTATTTCGTATAAGGTGTATTATGTTAATTTTAGAAAATCTTCACTACTATTATTTTAAAATAAGCCTTATATCCAAGCATAAAACAAGGTTGTCTAGACTTCTTTTAACAGTAAAGTTATCATAAAACTGAATTTTATTTTTTAGGTAAGTTTATGCATTCTATCCGCATTCGTTAAGACACAACTATTTGCATAGTGACACTATTTTATAATGGTGGGCTTTTGTTGTGTCTTTAAGAATATATGCGGATATATAAAGTAAAAGTATGCTTAATTTATAAGTATGCTTTTAGTGCATAGTTTCCAGTTATAACTTAATTGACTAGCTATTTGTCCACCCTGTGGATGAATAGCTTTTTTTTTGGGAGGACACTGTGATGCTAGCTTTTGTTTTCACCTAAATCCTGTTTGCTGCATAAAAAATTTCAAGAGCTAAACAGGAGTAAATAAAAATGAGTTTAATTATTAAAGCGAGAAACATACGCTTGGATTATGCTGGGCGTGATGTTTTGGATATTGATGAATTGGAAATTCACTCTTATGACCGTATTGGTCTTGTGGGTGATAACGGAGCAGGAAAGAGTAGTTTACTCAAAGTACTTAATGGCGAAATTGTTTTAGCCGAAGCGACATTACAGCGTTTTGGTGATTTTGCACATATCAGCCAACTGGGCGGAATCGAAATAGAAACGGTCGAAGACCGGGCAATGTTATCTCGCCTTGGTGTTTCCAATGTACAAAACGACACAATGAGTGGCGGAGAGGAAACTCGTGCAAAAATTGCTGCCGCATTTTCCCAACAAGTACATGGCATTCTAGCGGATGAACCAACCAGCCACCTTGATCTCAATGGAATAGATCTACTTATTGGTCAACTTAAAGCATTTGATGGAGCATTACTTGTTATCAGTCATGACCGATATTTTCTTGATATGGTTGTAGACAAGATATGGGAGTTAAAAGACGGTAAAATTACGGAATATTGGGGTGGTTACTCGGATTACTTGCGTCAAAAAGAAGAAGAGCGACAACACCAAGCCGTAGAATATGAGCTGATGATGAAGGAACGGGAGCGATTAGAATCTGCTGTGCAAGAAAAACGCCAGCAAGCTAATCGATTAGACAATAAGAAAAAAGGAGAAAAATCCAAAAACTCTACCGAAAGTGCTGGACGACTTGGGCATGCAAAAATGACTGGCACCAAGCAAAGAAAACTGTATCAGGCAGCTAAGAGTATGGAAAAGCGTTTGGCTGCATTAGAAGATATTCAAGCACCAGAGCATTTGCGTTCTATTCGTTTTCGTCAAAGTTCAGCCCTAGAACTGCACAATAAGTTCCCGATTACGGCAGATGGTCTGAGCTTAAAATTTGGTAGCCGTACTATCTTTGATGACGCTAACTTTATAATACCGCTTGGCGCTAAAGTCGCTATAACTGGATCGAATGGAACAGGGAAAACGTCCTTGTTAAAAATGATATCAGAACGTGCTGATGGATTAACCATATCTCCAAAAGCTGAAATTGGCTACTTTACACAAACAGGATATAAATTTAACACGCATAAATCTGTGCTCTCCTTTATGCAGGAAGAGTGCGAGTACACAGTTGCGGAAATTCGTGCAGTATTGGCTTCAATGGGGATCGGAGCGAATGATATTCAAAAAAACTTATCCGACTTATCGGGAGGTGAAATCATCAAACTGCTTTTATCCAAAATGCTTTTAGGAAAATATAATATTTTGCTTATGGATGAACCAGGAAACTATCTTGACCTAAAAAGTATTGCCGCATTAGAAACAATGATGAAGTCCTATGCAGGAACTATTATCTTCGTATCTCATGACAAGCAATTGGTCGATAATATTGCTGACATTATCTACGAGATCAAAGACCACAAAATCATCAAGACTTTTGAGAGAGATTGTTAATGATAGCCAATCTAATCCGAACATTAATTATTGAACTCTTTAAAGGAAATTAAAAATGACAATTCAAGATATTCAATCACTTGCTGAAGCACACGGCTTGTTGCTTACGGACAAAATGAATTTCAATGAAATGGGCATTGATTTTAAGGTCGTTTTTGCTCTTGATACAAAGGGGCAACAATGGTTGCTGCGTATTCCTCGTCGTGATGGCATGAGGGAACAAATCAAGAAAGAAAAACGCATTTTAGAATTGGTAAAAAAACATCTTTCTGTAGAGGTTCCTGATTGGAGAATTTCATCTACAGAATTAGTGGCTTATCCCATACTTAAAGATAATCCTGTTTTAAATTTGGATGCTGAAACCTATGAAATAATTTGGAATATGGACAAAGATAGCCCGAAATACATAACATCTTTGGCAAAAACCTTATTTGAAATCCATAGTATTCCTGAAAAAGAAGTTCGGGAAAATGATTTGAAAATTATGAAACCTTCAGATTTAAGACCTGAAATAGCAAACAATTTGCAGTTAGTAAAATCTGAAATTGGTATAAGTGAGCAATTGGAAACCCGCTACAGAAAATGGTTGGATAATGATGTTCTATGGGCAGATTTCACCCAATTTATACATGGCGATTTATATGCTGGGCATGTACTAGCTTCAAAGGATGGAGCTGTTTCAGGCGTTATTGATTGGTCAACAGCCCATATAGATGACCCAGCGATTGATTTTGCTGGGCATGTAACTTTGTTTGGAGAAGAAAGCCTCAAAACTCTAATCATCGAGTATGAAAAACTAGGGGGTAAAGTTTGGAATAAACTATATGAACAGACTTTAGAAAGAGCAGCGGCCTCTCCTTTGATGTATGGTTTATTTGCCTTAGAAACTCAAAATGAAAGCCTTATCGTTGGAGCAAAAGCTCAGTTGGGAGTTATATAATTTAAAAATATGATTGCTGAGAACTGCCTTGTTTTGAAACTTGGTTGGCTTTAATTAGTTTTTAGTATTCTTTATAGAAAATGCCTCGATCAAGGGGCATTTCTAACAATCATTTAACATAAAATTTCTTATGTGAAGTAACCTGAATGCAGCGGTGCCCCATTGGGGGCGCGTTGAGATAAGCCTCTTTTAGATAACTTTAGCAACTCGATAGACAGTTGCAACTCCACAATTCACTGCTTTGGCAATTTCTTCCTTAGTCATATTGCCAACTACTAGCAATTCTTTTATTCGTTTATGTTTAGCCTCATTTGCCTTCTTGCCTGTTGGTTTGTAACCCGAACGTGCCAGGCCCTGCTTAATACGTTCTATACGTTTCTCATTGTCTAGGCGGGCCATTGTTGCCAGAAGATCAATCAACATATTGTTGATGAGTTCCAAGATTGAATGAGTAATGCTGTCACTGGTTTGAATCATTTGGTAGGTAGTAGGAAGATCTGCTACGACTAAACGAAGTCCCTTCTCCTGGATCCTGCGCTTCAGCTCTTGAAAATCTCGTTGGGTTAGGCGTGATAAGCGGTCAATACTTTCAACTAACAATGTGTCACCTTGATTTGCTTCTGACAGTAGCTTATTCAATTCAGGTCGGTCTAACTTCGTACCACTATAGTTTTCCACGTACACAATGGTTTCACCCAAATTCAAGTTTTGGTTTAGATCCTGAAGAATCTGCAAAGCCCTTTCTGCATCTTGATCTTTAGTTGAAGCTCGTAGATAAATACGTGTATTCATTTCTATCATTTAATCTTAATTCTATTAGATTAATGATAATACTATCATTTAATTATTGCATTAAGTCTAATGATAGATATTGTATGCGATTTGGCTCGCTATCATTCAGGTATAGTCTTTTGATAAAAAAAGCATGACTGGAAGCCATGCCTTGGGAATTCGTATAACGTGTATTATGTTAATTTTAGGGAAATTTAAGAATCTCTATGCAATGGTTTATTCAATATTCTTTGATTTCTTATCTTTTAGGTTAATCAGAAATAGCCAATAACATAAGCCAGGAAATAGAGCCATAAAGATAGTCCATGTATCTGTATACATCTTCCACCACTCTTTCGAAATTTCTCCTGTGTGACTCCATCCAAAAAGAATAAAAAATGGAGTAGCAATAATTATAGAGGCAATACAGATAGTTAATAAATTAAGACTGTTATAACGATTTAAAAGAATTGAGAATATGAAGCTGAAAGGTACAGTCAAAATACAATAAGCCAAGTAGACAAGACCGTGCCCTACAAGAACCACTAAAATCGAGTATAGGCTGTATTCCTGATTCATTACGATAAACAGGACTGCTGTGAAAAAAAGTAGTGGTAAAGGAGAAAGTAAGAGAGCTTTTACTATTTTTTCATTTGAATATTTCACTAATTTAATTCTCTTATCTACTCAATAAATAATAATACTATAACGATTTTATTGGAGGTTTTTTGATTCTATTTAACATAATGGTGGTTATACGCAATACACTTGTATATTAATATAAATATCAGATACTTAATAAAACAAGAAAAATCCAAAAATGCCCAAAAAACCGATTTTGAAACAAATCGGCTTTTTTATGAGCAGTTTTGATAGTTCTTGCCAATAAATTTGTTTAAAAAGTAGTCGATTTTGAGATTTTTTAAATTTTATCAATGCGTGAATGTTCAAAATTATCCCCATTTCTTGTGGATAAAACTTAGGCTGTTTTGTACGCTTTAGCTTACGTAAATTCCGGTCCTTTGCGGCTATTCGGAATAGTAGAATTTTCATATGATTAATTGGTCAGGAACAGGAAGTTCCTTAGAATTACAAAGAATGAGCACCAGGATGGGGCCAGATACGACAAGCACTAAGCCAGCACAGACCTAAAGTTCCAATAAAAAACCTCGGCAGGATGCCGGGGTTTTTTATTGTCTGCATTTAAGGTCTAATCAGTCTTAGCCAATTCATTTTGGTTGATAAGTTTAATCAGCGCATTTTGAACAAACTCATCAAGTTCAATCCCTTTTTCTTTTATGATGGTTTCTATCTTTGCTAGCGTTTCACTTTCTAATTCGAACTCGATTTCTGCTGATGTTTCCATGAGTAAATCATAGTTATTTTCGACTATCTTTTTAAAGGTTTCTTCTAGATCTTTTGTTGATGGAATATTGAAAGATAAGCGTAATGAGCTATTGATAATTTCAATATGGGTATACCCTAAATATTCAGTACTTTTTCCCACAAATCCTAAGTGCTTCATAAAAAACCTTAAATAAATATAGTAGAGAGCTGTCTAAATTAAGCCAGACTCTCTTTTACAAATTTTGGATCAACAATAAATAATCGAATAAGGGATGTTGCTGCTCCTGATGGTCTTCTCGCACCTTGTTCCCATGATTCAAGAGTACGTCTTGATACGCCAAGAATCTTAGCAAACTGATCTTGTGTTAGTTGAGCCTTTCTACGAGCTAACGCTACATCTGTCTCAGTGATTACGGTTCTTTTCGCTGCATTACTAGTAAGCATATCGTCGATGCCTTGTAATATTTCAGCTTCAATATCCCTAGTTGCTTCAAAAGCCTCAAGTTCTTTTTCAGTCATTAAACGAGTCATTTAGTTTCTCCACTAATGCTTGAAGAGTCTTCTTACTAAGCTGTACAGTTTGCTTTTTACTGTACAAGGTTAATAACCAAATCTCTCCATTTGCTAAACGATTAAAGTAGATGACTCTGACACCACCACTTTTACCTCTACCACCGCTAGTCCATCTAATCTTACGAATACCACCTGCATTAGGCTCTACATCTCCTGCTTCAGGATTTAATGCTAAGAATGTTTTGAATTCCTCATATTCTTCCTGAGTCCAATAAACAAGACAGTATTTAGTAAATAATGGAGTCTCACATATTGTATACATTGATTGCATTCATACTACCTTGTAGTAGTTTATTTTATACTACTTTGTGGTATTTTTAAATGATAATTCTTAGTTCACAGGATTAAAGACGATGTACTATTTTGCAGAGGATCCCTTCTAGGTAATGTTACCTAGGAGGAACAATGAAAAAACTGAAACATCAGTACAGGCAATCAATACAGAGTACTCACCATGACTACTTTTGGGAAATCTATCCCAATGTCAGAAGCTCTGTATTTAAAAATTTAGCACTCTGAACCGTACCGGGTTTGTCGGAGACTTTTTATTTAAGTTAGGCCACCTGACCTAACGGATTAATCTTATCATAGTAGATTGCTTCAAACTCAAAAGGTGATACATAACCCAGTGCACTATGTACACGTTCTTTATTGAACCAATCTACCCAGTTTAGTGTCGCAAGTTGTACATCTGCTAAACCTTGCCAATCTGCTTTTAAATATTCAATCACCTCTGTTTTGTATAAGCCATTCACCGTTTCAGCCAAAGCATTATCGTATGAATCACCAGTCGTACCGACTGATGCTCGTAAATTTGCTGCTTCTAAACGATTGGTATAACGAATGGAAAGATATTGCACACCTCTGTCGGAATGATGAATCACATTCTTTGGCATGCATCGGTCATGCAATGCTTGCTCCAATGCATCGAGCACCATGTCTGTATTCATACGTGTTGATACTTTCCATCCAACAATTGCTCGTGAGAACACATCAATAATAAAGGCGGTATAGACCCAACCTGAATTGGTTTGAATATACGGGTGAGTTTTAGCTAGTCATAATTCATAAAAAATATCGATTGTGTACTGTACTGTAATGTACTAAAATACGATACAGTACAGTACACAATAGGAAGTAAACCCATGGCAATCACTAAATCAGATGTGGCAAAAGCCATCGAATCCCTTGCAGCACAAGGCTCAAACCCAACTAACGATAATATCCTTGCGGTTCTTGGTAGCGGCTCAAAGACCACTATCAACAAATACCGCAAAGAGATCCTTGAAGAGCAACTGGCGGCAGCCGTTACTACGGCAAAAACTCTGAAAGATGCGGAACTTGTTACCGTGTCACAAGTCATTGCAACCCTATTGCAAGAACGGATTGATGCAGTACAAGGCGGATATGCGGAAACAGTGCAACAACTGGAAAAGCAGCTTGCAGATACCACAGAAAAACTGGAACAGGTGCAAATCAAACTTGATGAACAGGTCAAACAAACTGATGACACCACCGACAAGCTGAAAGTCGCTCTTGCTAGTACAGATAAGGCAAAAGAAGACTACAACGCCTTGCAAGCCAAATATGAACAGCTACTCGAAAAATCAGGCTCGATCAAATATGTGGAATCACAACTCACTAATGCAAATGCACGGATAGCTGAATTAGAAAAACAGATTACAATGTAAAAAGACAAGTAACTGACGATGAAGGCTGGTAATCCCCCCTAAAAATAATAGGATCTAAAAGTAGAATTTTCTCTTAAGATACGAGCAGGAGATTCTGCATGAAAACATCTAAATTTACTGACAGTCAGATCATGTCCATCTTGAAACAGGCAGAATCTGGCACACCTGTAGCGACCCTTTGCCGTGAACACGGCATGAGTAATGCTACCTTTTATAAATGGCGTGCCAAATATGGTGGTATGGATACATCATTAATGGCTCGACTGAAAGAGCTAGAAGCCGAAAATACCAGACTTAAAAAGATGTATGCGGAAGAGCGATTAAAGGCCGAAATCATCCAGGAAGCGATGGCAATGAGCAGCACTGCTGCGCAAGGGTAAAGCCATCTTGCCGGCGTAAGATGGCACAACAGGCAGTTGCCCAGCATGCCATTAGTATTCGTTTGGCTTGTAAAGCATTTGGCATTAGTGAAACCTGCTACCGCTATCAAGCCAAACTCAGCGATGACAATGCACTCATTGCTGAACAGCTCATTGAACTCACTGAGGAAAATTCCGATTGGGGCTTTGGTTTGTGCTTCTCGTATTTACGGCATGTTGAGAGTTGCTGCTGGAATCACAAGCGGGTTTACCGCATTTACTGTGAGTTGGCACTGAATCTGCGTATTAAACCGAGAAGAAGACTAAAACGGCATGCGCCTGAACCATTGAAAGAACCAATCCGAGAAAATCAGGTTTGGTCATTAGATTTTATGCATGATCAGCTTTCCGATGGTCGCAAGTTTCGATTATTGAATGTGATTGATGATTACCGCCGCGAAGGCCTAGCCATTGACGCAGGGTTCTCATTGCCCACAATCAGGGTTATTCGTACGTTGAATCAATTGCTGGAGTGGAGAGAAAAACCGTTAGTGATCCGATGCGATAATGGTCCCGAATTTATCAGTCACGAATTTGTGCGCTGGGCTACTGAGCACGGTATTCGTATTGAATATATTCAACCGGGTAAGCCACAGCAGAATGCGTATATTGAACGCTATAATCGGACTATACGTTATAGTTGGCTGAGCAAGCATTTATTTGATACTTTGGATGAAGTACAAGATTATGCAACAAACTGGTTGTGGCATTACAACCATGAAAGACCACATCAAGCTAACAAAGGAAAGCCACCTCTAATGGCTGCTTAACCTCTACTTTTAACTTCGGTTATTTATGGGAGGATTACCGATCACCTGAAATATTTAATACAGACAAAGGCAGTCAGTTCACGAGTGATGCATTTATTGATGTATTGAAATCAAATGGCATTCAAATCAGTATGGATGGTAAACTTGCGCAGTATACTGCTCATAGATTGATAATGTGATGGTTGAACGATTATGGCGGAGCGTTAAATATGAAGAGGTGTATCTCAAAGCTTATAGCAGTGTCACAGATGCAAAAAAGCAATTGAGTGCATATTTCAAGTTTTATAATTTGAAACGACCTCATTCGAGTCTAGACAAAATGACACCCAATGAGTTTTACTATGATCAGCTACCCCAACAAAACAAGGTGGCTTAACTAGAGCGGAATATCACTTATAGAAGTTGTTCAAATTTCCGGATCCATCTCTTTATTTACCGTTTGGACGTGAAGAAGCGAATCTGTTCTTTAACGTGATTGCCAAGCGTTATGAAAAAGGCAGTACGATATTGACGAGTAACTTACCCTTTAGCCAGTGGTCCAAATCCTTTGCAGATGATGTCACGTTGACCGCTGCGATGTTAGATCGGTTATTGCATCACTGTCATGTGGTACAAATATCGGGTGAGAGTTATCGTTTGAAGGATAAAAAAAGAATTGGGATTCAGCCCCAGGTTGAAATTTAATACGAGATCAAAGGGGTCAATTTTACTTTGCCATTTGTAAGGTGAAAGGGGTCAATTTTAGAATGCCGTTGACAACTTAAATAAAAAGTCTCCGACAAACCTGGTACGGTTCAGTCTGGTGAATTCCAGCAGTTGTTCATGGGTCAGTTGGCTTAAGTCAGGCAGCGTATTCATGACCGCAGTATGCCTGAGGTCATGAGAAGAATGAAATAGAACGTTTGGAGGATGGCAGAATGGTCGAGCTTGGTTTAGAGCATATTCACCACTTGCTGCAATCCAATTCTCTGCCAGGGCAAACCTTGGATCAGTGCCTGTAACTGTTCCGGGCTGAGGGCCACGGTTTCACCTTGGTGAACTTGAGCCCAGTGAAATTTGCCCTGTTCCAGCCGCCGGGCACACAGCCAGATGCCCAATCCATCATGTACCAACACTTTCATGCGATGGCCACGTTTATTACAGAACAGGTAAGCACAATGCGGTTTGATGTAGCCAAAGGCTCTCACCACCTGAGCCATGGTCGTATCCATACCTGCACGCATGTCCATGGGCTGAGTAGACAACCAGATTTCATCAATGCGGATCATGTTGCAAGTGCCTTGAGTAATTCTGCCAAGACAGGTATTTCTGATGTCTGCCATTTTAGCTGAATATCATTATTCGTATGAGGCACGGTGATACACAACGTGATCCTCTCATCAATAGGTTGGCTGATTGCAGCAGTGTAAGGCAAAGCAATAAATGCTGGATTCACATGAGTAGGATCCTGCACGGCACCATCATGATGGCTGAAGATCCTGATCCAACGACTGACAAGGTTGGCATTAATACTATGTTGCAGTGCGACCGAAGCGATCGAGGTATTAGGATTTTTACAGGCATTGACAATACTGAGTTTGAATTCTTTGCTGTATGTTCTGCGTTTTTTAGCAACAGGAGGTGTTGCTGAATATATATCCATGTTCATGGATTAAGTCCCCACTTGTTTTTAGGTGGGAACTAAATTAAGGCTTATAGGATCGCTTGGTAAGGCTGTGTTAGCCGGATGCTTACCACTTACTACTCACTTGCCTTGTACCATTTTATGGCATTAAATGGCCTTAACAAGATTGAGAGGTGTTAAATGTCTAAGCTAATAAAAAAGAGAGTTCAATATTCTGTGGATGAGGCTATTTCTGAATCAGCAGAGTACATTATTAAAAAAGTTGGGCTAACCCCTGCATCTGTTTTTAGTATGGTCATGGCTGAAATAGCCAAAACAGGTCGAATCCCTGTAAGCAATCAAATAAGTGATGATGATTTTAATACAGCACAGCTCATAGCTCTTAGCCATAATATCCCAAGTGTAAAAGTATCTAATACAAAATCTGCTCAAGCATTTTTAAACGATGATGGTGGGTACTAATGGCACAGGATTTGTATTGGGCTTATGTTGGTTTGACAGATATAGTAGATGGCAAAACTCGCCCTGTTTTATATATTCGACAAACAAAAAAAGACTACATCGTATTCCGTTTAAGTAGTCAATATGACAATAAATCTGATTTTATTAAACGTAAATATATTGAAATTATAGATTGGGAATCGGTTGGACTAAGTAAAAAATCATGGATTGATACCGTACAGACATATCAGTTGCCAATTGATAAAACAAAATTAACTTACATTGGTAAACTTTCTAAAAATGACTATGAGCGATTAATTAATCATCTTAAAGAACAATAACTGTTTGTCCAATTAGCCGAATAATATCTGTCCAAGTTAGCACAAAATTTAATGATCATTAAATAAGAATTTGCACTTGGATCGCAGAATCCATAAATTGGCTGCAATCATCCAGGAACGTAGTGTTTCCACTGAAATATCGAATCCATGAATGGTAGTGAGCTTTTCATGAGCCAAGGTAGATCCAAATCCCAGCAGATGTTCAGAAATAATGGAAAGACATTTTGATTTTAATAAATCATCATGGCGACGATGGCCAGGTTGACCACGACTGGCATGCGCCATACCTGAAACACCATCTTGATTGAGCTTCTATAATAACCAGGTAATTTGACGGGTTGAAAGATTAAGGATTTCAGCAGCACGGACTTGGGTAATACGATGATCTCGAACGTCTTGCAGAACAGCAAGACGTTGAATTTCTTTGTCAGACATAGTGATCAGCATCTATATTTCATATCCAGTCCATGATGTTTAAGCCATCATAAACTAGACATTTTTATTGGTGAGAATATAGACATTTTGAATGGGTTCTAACATGCCAATTGCGTATAATATAGATTATGTTAAATTAAGTACATAGTACTTTAAGTTCATAACTCTCTGTGTTTATAGATAAACAATATATAAAACAATGACTTATTAAAAAAATAATTCTAGGCTAATTTTATTTAAGTCTATATAGTGTTTACTTCATTTAGTTCTTCAATTGTGTAATGTTCTTCTTAAAGACAATCAAACTCTCAAAAAAGCATTCAACTCAAAATCGAATTGTTGTGCTGTTCAATGCTTCGACTACAACGGCATGTCTTTATCCATTACTCTATTCTTTATCTGTTTTGAGATTTCAAAGTGTAGCTACCCAACAATCAGATATGCTGTTAGCGGCAGTGTAAAAATGACCCCCTAATGGCATTTAAAAACTGACCCCCTTGGTTAATATAGCGGTCATTTTGGACTGCTCAACATGTTAACTTTGGAGCAAGCAGTGACAATCCAAATACTTCATCAACAAGGTAAATCTATTAAAGCCATTAGTCGTGAACTGGGGGTGTCCAGAAATACCGTACGTAAATATTTACGGCAAAACACCACACCTCAGTATCAGCGTATACAGCCTAGAATAAGTATCCTTGACCCATATAAACCCTATTTACTCCAACGTGTAAACGCAGCTCATCCTGAATGGATTCCTGCTGTTGTGCTCTACCAGGAAATTTTAGGGTTGGGATATCCAGGAAAGATCAGGATCTTGAGGGAATATCTTGCAACATTAAAACCAGTTGCTCAACCGGAACCGATCATTCGTTTTGAAACCCAACCTGGCCAACAAATGCAGGTAGATTTCACGACAATTCGACGCAACAACACGACTTTAAAAGCCTTTGTCGCAACATTAGGGTATTCCAGAGCGACTTTCGTGAAATTTTATGATCATGAACGTACGGATGCATGGATCGATGGTCTAGAAAATGCATTTCAGTTTTTTGCAGGAGTACCTCAAGAAATCCTGTTTGATAACGCTAAAACGATCATGATTGAACGGGATGCCTATCAGGAGGGGCAGCATAAATGGAATCCCAAACTGCTCGACTGCGCCAAGAAATACAGCTTTCGTCCTCGCGTATGTAAGCCCTACCGTGCACAGACCAAAGGCAAAGTTGAACGCTTTAATGGATACCTCAAATCAAGCTTTATTGTGCCATTGAAAGCAAGCCTGAAGACTTCGGGTTTACTGTTAGATGTTGATGTCGCCAATGCCCACATTGGCCGGTGGCTGCATGAAACCGCCAATCAGCGGATTCATGCCACCACGCAAGAAAAACCGGCTGTTCGACTGCAACAGGAGCAGCAAAAATTTACGCCATTACCGCAATCAGATACAGGTTCTAGCACTGTACCTGTTGCAGCAGCACAGCATGTCATGCCCTACGAGAGTTTGCAGCATCCCTTATCGGTATATGACCAGTTGCTGGGAGTTTCCTGATGAATCTGCAATACGACCGTATAGAGCAACTTTGCCAAAAGCTCAATCTGCCTGCCATCGCATCACAATGGTCACATCATGCACAACAAACATTAGGTCAAGATGGAAGTTATGCCGACTTTGTTGAAGCTATCTTGACGCATGAATATGCTGCCAGGCAACAGCGCAGCCAGCAGGTCCTGATGAAACTCTCAGGCCTGCCTCAAGTGAAAACGCTGGAAGGTTACGATTTTAATTATGCACTGGGTGCTCCCAAATCACAGGTGGTCGAGTTGTTCAACCTGAGCTTTATTGCTAGAGCAGAAAATGTGGTGTTTCTCGGGGCTAGCGGTGTAGGGAAAACGCACTTATCTATGGCATTAGGCTATAAGGCCATCATGAACAATGTCAAAACCAAGTTTATTACCGCCGCCGATCTCACGCTGCAACTGAGTACAGCCTATCAGCAAGGTAAATTGAAAACCTATATGCAACGTGCGGTACTGGGACCAAAGTTACTGATTATCGATGAAATTGGTTATTTACCGTTTGGACGTGAAGAAGCGAATCTGTTCTTTAACGTGATTGCCAAGCGTTATGAAAAAGGCAGTACGATATTGACGAGTAACTTACCCTTTAGCCAATGGTCTAAGTCGTTTGCGGATGATATTACGTTGACCGCTGCGATGTTAGATCGGTTGCTGCATCACTGTCATGTGGTACAAATATCGGGTGAGAGTTATCGTTTGAAGGATAAAAAAAGAATTGGGATTCAGCCCCAGGTTGAAATTTAATACGAGATCAAAGGGGTCAATTTTAGAATGCCGTTGACAATGCTCGCACTTAAATTTTGGTATGAATTCTGGTTCCAGAAATTGAACCGTACCGGGTTTGTCGGAGACTTTTTTATTTAAGTTAGGCCACCTGACCTAACGGGTTAATCTTATCATAGTACATTGCTTCAAACTCAAAAGGCGATACATAACCCAGTGCACTGTGTACACGCTTTTTATTGAACCAATCTACCCTGTTTAGTGTCGCAAGTTGTACATCTGCTAAACCTTGCCAATCTGCTTTTAAATATTCAATCACCTCTGTTTTGTATAAGCCATTCACCGTTTCAGCCAGAGCATTATCGTATGAATCACCAGTTGTACCGACTGATGCTCGTAAATTTGCAGCTTCTAAACGATTGGTATAGCGAATAGAAAGATATTGCACACCTCTGTCGGAATGATGAATCACATTCTTTGGCATGCCTCGATCATGCAATGCTTGCTCTAATGCATCGAGCACCATATCTGTATTCATTCGTGTAGATACTTTCCAGCCAACAATTGCTCGTGAGAACACATCAATAATAAAGGCGGTATAGACCCAGCCTGAATTTGTTTGAATATACGTAAAGTCACTGACCCACAGTTGGTCAGGATGATCAGCAGTAAAATTACGTTTCACTAAATCATCTGCTCGTTTTTGGTCATCTCGGCTACGGGTGGTTTGTTTGTTCTTACCTCGCCAAACACCTTGTATACCTAGCTTTTTCATTAATCGAGCAACAGTACAGCGTGCAATAATATAGCCTTCACGTTTCAGTTTTTGCCAGACTTTACGTACACCATACCGACCTGAACTTTCCTTCCAAATTCGTTTAATCTCCTCAGCATGATGCAAGTCATGTAAATCTCGCTTTGCTCGATGTTCTGGATTTTCGCAGAGATCTAGAGTCCGGTAATAGGTTGAAGCTGCGATCGGTAAAATCCTACAAATCGCATCAACACCATATAAGTCTTTATTGTTATGGATGAAATCCACCATTATTTGTGTGGGCGGTCGAGCTCCGCCTTGGCGAAAAAAGCGGCTGCTTTGCGTAGAATTTCATTGGCACGCTTTAATTCTTTAATTTCACGTTCCATTTGCTTCATTTTTTCTTGGTCAGATATCTGTTGTACTTTAATAGGATTTTGCTGATCTAAATGCTTTTGATGCCAGGCACGAAGTGTTTCAGGAGTACAACCAATCTTAGGCGCAATTGCTGTGATTGCAGCCCAATTCGATGGATAATCTTTCTCGGATTCAATCAATAATTGAACCGCTCTTTCTCTGATTTCAGGGGTATATTTTAATTTTGTCATCGGGATAGTCTCTCAGAATATTGACTCTCCGACAAACCCGGTACGGTTCATTCAGTTCTTTGGACAATTCCCTTTTAGATCAATAATAGAGACTAATATCAATTATCTTATACATGGTAAGTTGACAAAAATAACTAATCATGCGAAAAAGTTTTTTTAGTTAACAGATGTTCACCCATGCCTCGAATTGTTTCTGTACCACTTAGTTTAGAACAGCGAGAACGACTCATTTTTCTGGCCAAGC
>NZ_VPBO01000041.1:0-12366 GCF_013418655.1 Acinetobacter sp. YH12128
CAAGTAACTTGGACCAGTGTTGATCATTTAGCATTGTTCGAGGCATAGCGAGTGTAAAATTGGGTTTGGCGATTTAATTTTACTATCTCGCTATTTTTTTAATCAACAAATGTCAACAGACCCTAATAAAACAAATATTTAACTCTCTGACGCTTTTCACTTACACAATAATGAGCAAAACAAACCGTTTAAAACTTGTACAGCAGCTTATTTGCACATTAAGATAAAACAATCATCACGGATTGATGGTTGACAATAACAACAAGAATGTTGGTCAAATTCGACTAAATGGAGAAACGCAATGCACTATCAATATCACTGTGCTTGTTGCAATAAAGTATTGGCTTCAAGCGATAAAGAATGTTCCGAATGTGGCTCGCATAATATCCGTAGCCCATATGGCTTTTGGATATTTTGCATACTCAGTTGTTTGGCTGTTGCCATTCTATTTAAGAGTGTTCAAGTGTATTTGCAACAGCACGATACTGAAGCGACAACCCAACTCAACATCTTTGAAGTACTCAAGCAGGATGGTAAAAATTAAGCTTTTTTACAACAGCCAAATACAGCCCTATGAACAAGCTGGCAATGTGTAAAATTTTAGCTAAGCTGAATTTAAGCACCGTTATCGGGTCGCGTTAAAGTCATTCAAAGAGATAAGTTAAAATGATGAAAGCCTGAATGATTTCAGGCTTTTTTATGCGCTAGCATCGCCCTGCTCACTTATCTTCACGAGGAAAATTCTTTAAACTATGGCGATAGCAATGAGGTTCTAGATGATGGTGCAGTTAATCAAAAAAGGCGGTTTACGTGAACGCGCCAATCGTAGCCGATCATACAAAGGCTCTGAAAATACCGAAACTACCCTCAAGCCAAACCGTTATCGTGATCATGCTGAAACCACCGATATTGCACAAGATCCATCAAATACAGCACCGTCTAAAGACCAAGATCAAACCAATCCAGAGCAATAGAACTTGGACATAAAAAAAGCCAAGTTTTAATACTTGGCTTTCGCTTTGCTGACAGCAATATGTTTGCAGCTATTGAAGATTGAACATTCTAATTGCGTCGAACCACAGCCAAATCGCAAAAATTAAAAATAACGCCCCTGAAACCACATCAATATAACTACCCGAACGTTGGTAGAGTGCTTTAATTTTAGGCAAAGACATAATCATCATAAACAAACTAAACACAATAAAGGTTTGAATCGGAATGATGACAGCAAGCTGTGCTTTTAGGTTACTACTGGCTGATGAACTCAACGCCAGTGAGAACACACTACTAAAATAAATCAATGTTTTCGGATTGGCTAAATTTGTAAATAAACCTAATAAGAAATAATTTTCAGTTTTCTGCTGACTTAAGGCCTGCCCATCTTCTAAATTGGCTGTTTGATTTAAACTTTTAAGCCCGCCACTAAACATTGCCCAACCCATTTTCGCTAAGAAAAATCCACCAACAGCCATTAAAACTTGTTGTATCCATGGAAATTGCTCAACCAGAACCGTAAAGCCCAATAAGGTTAAAACGACCCACACCACAATCCCGACAGAGATCCCCGCAATAATTTTTAAGGTATTTGCACGCGTTGTTGATGCTGCACTTTTAGCAATTAATAATACATCTGGACCGGGACTCAACTGCGCAACAAAATGAAGCGCACAGATGGTGAATAACAGTGACATGCAAGCTGATTCATTTGAATTAAAACGTGAAGATTATATCTCTTGTTCAATTTTTTTGTTGGCAACACAAGGTTTATTTTTAGGCCGTATCAAAATTTACGCAAAAAAAAAGCCGAATACACATTCGGCCTTTCATACTGAGTTAATTATTTTTTATTGACATCTTTCAGTTCAATTTGTTTCGCATCTGGCGTCACTTCACGAGCTTCACCATCAATAACGGATGAATCACGACCTGATTGCTGATTTTGCATATCTTGCATTTGACGCATCATATCTGCAAATGGGTTCTGACCTTGAGCACCGCCCATGCCTCCCATATCGCCCATCATGCCACCCATCATTTTTTCCATCATGGCTTGCTGACGCTTCATCATTGTTTTCATCATGACTGCTTTCATGGCATTTTGTACAGGTGGAATCAAAATAAGTAATGCCATAATATCTGAGATTAGACCCGGTAACAGCAATAAGAAACCAGCCAAAATTTTTGGTAAATTTCCAGTTAAAGCTGGATCATTACTCATTTGACCTGCTTGCATTTGCTGCATTTGAGGCATCAGACCTGATGAATATTTACGGATAATATTCATCCCTATAAAGAAGGCCGCCACGAACCAGAAAAAGACATACCACATGCTGCCGACGAGGTCGCCCACACCGATCCAGACAAACACTTCCAGGATCAAGCCTGCTAAAATCAGAAGAAATAATTTCATGAAAATTAAACAAATCTCAGTAAATTAATTTAAGGTGTTGCGTTCAACTGCTCAATCACTATCAAGCTTTTTTGACACGCTTATGTAACAATATGGGCATATTTTTATTTTTAAAGGGCAAATAGGCAAACATGTCATTAATTATCGGTATTGACCCTGGGTCGCGCTTAACTGGTTACGGCATCATCGAAAAGGATGGTTCTAAACTACGTTTTGTCGATGCTGGCACCATTCGTACCGAAACGACAGAAATGCCTGAACGCTTAAAACGTATTTTTGCTGGTATTGATCGCATCGTAAAGTTTCACGGGCCTACTGAAGCTGCGGTTGAACAAGTATTTATGGCTCAAAACCCTGACTCGGCCTTAAAATTAGGTCAAGCACGCGGTGCTGCCATTGCCGCTTTAACCAATTTAGATTTACAAGTCGCTGAATATACTGCACGTCAAATCAAACAATCTGTGGTCGGCTATGGGGCTGCTGATAAAGAACAAGTCCAAATGATGGTTATGCGCATTCTGAACCTAAGCATCAAACCCCAGCAGGATGCAGCCGATGCTTTGGCTGCCGCAATTTGTCATGCGCATGCGTCTGGTAGTATGAGTAAAATGGCTGTACTGAATGCCTTAGGTGGTATGGCTCGTGGCCGAAGCCGTGTAAGCACTCGACGTCGATAAATAAATCGTCAATTCATATAGCTCAGTAATTCATTCTGTTTTCAAAAGCCCATTCAATCTAGTGATCAAATTTAGCGAATCATTTTAAAACCGCTATAGTCTAATTCATGCATTGGAATTTCTTGCTGATCGATTTTAGTCACGTCTGCTCGTAAAGGCCCCACCAGACTGTGTTTCAGTATTTTATGAATGGCATCTTCAGTTCCAATAATCAGCGCTTCAACTTCGCCCGTCGCTAGATTTTTCACATAGCCATTTAAACCAAGTGCAACCGTTTGCTGTTCAAACCAACGACGATAACCAACACCCTGAACTTTACCTTGAATTCGCAATTTAACCGCATGCATTTTAGTCTTTAACTCCTGAATGATTAACCACATGATAAACCGCTTGGGCCATATCCTGCGCTTGCAAACCACGCATCCCCGGCTTCGCCAATACATCACCTGCTAAAGCATGCAGGCTTACGATTTCATGCAGATGTATTTGCTGATGGAATTGTGCTTTTAAACTTGCAATCATCCCTGCAAGCACATCTCCCATACCGCCTGTACCCATTCCTGCATTACCTGCGGTGCAAATCCAAAGCTGATCTTCAAGTATTAAGCTGCCTGCGCCTTTAAGCACCCATTGACCTTGAAATTTTTCTTTTAAATACTGAATTGCTTGTACACGATCTGCTTCAACTTCAGCAGTAGTTATACCCAGTAATTTCGCAGCTTCACCCGGATGTGGCGTTGCATAGGTTCGTGCATTCAAATTTTTAGGTGCTTCAGCTAGAAACCATAAGGCATCTGCATCCAAAACAATTTCCAAGGTTGACTGCTGAATCAATGGAAACCATGACTGAAACTGCTGTTGTGCCCAATCGTCACGACCAAGCCCCATGCCAAAGCTAATCGCATCGACTTGATCGATCAGTTGCCGAATTGCTTCTGTAGTTAATGCATTGATATCGCGTAGCATAATATTCGGTGCGCGCGCCAAAATAGCGGTGTGATGTCGTGCATCACAAACAACCGTAACCTTACCTGCACCTGCATGGAATGCAGCCTCAGCAGCCATAATCACCGCCCCACCCATTTCTGCATGGCCACCAACAACCAAAACATGGCCATAACTGCCTTTATGACCAAAGGCTTGACGCGCAGGTAAGGCTATTTTCTGCGGCGACAAATGAGCAAGTGGCTCTAGCTCTGCATCAGTCGGTATGCATGCTATCACCGAAACTTCACCTGCATATTCCTTCGCTTGACCTGTAAATAGCCCTGCTTTTAGACCCAATGCCGTAAAGGTATAATCGGCTTGAAATGCGATGGGTAAAGGCTGTCCTGTATTGGCATGTAATCCGCTTGGAATATCAATCGCAACTTTAAGTCCCGTGCATGCATTCAATCGTTGAATAATGGCTTGCCATTCGCTAGAAAGTTCACGATTGAGCCCTATACCAAATAATGCGTCGATATAAACGTCATAGTCATGCTGAAAATCAAAATGTGTATAGATCTTGAGCTTGTGATCTATCGCTTCTTGTACAGCAGAATGTAAATCTTTCGATGCTCCAATTTCAGCGGCGTAAATATCGACTTGAAAGCCTGCTTGCTGTAGGTATTGCGCTGTAAGATAGCCATCTCCTGCGTTATTGCCCTGTCCACAACATACAGCGATATTTTTTAAATTTTGCTGCTTTAACATTGGAATGAGTTGCTGAGCAATCGACCATGCGACCTGCTGCATCAGACCATAACTGCTATTGTGCTGAGCAAACCAACGCTGCTCCCAAGCTTGAATACTTTGGCTAAGATAAACAGGGCTATGGTAAACTTGCAGACGCATTGTTTTTCCTTGTTATGATTATGGCCGCTTCAACTCCTGCACAAAAAATTCCTGTCGATCAATATGATCCAGAAACCCTAAAAGCATGGATTAAAGCACAAGCCTTAAATTTAGGTTTTTCTGATTGTGTCATCGCAAAGCCAGATGCTCAAGAGGAACTCCCTCGTTTTAAAGAATATTTAGAACGTGGTTATCATGGCGATATGAAATTCCTAGAGGAAAACCTTGAAAAACGTGCCAATCCTGCACTTTTAGTCCCCGGCACACGCAGTATTATCTGTGTCCGCATGGACTATTTGGTCGAAACCCCAAAACCACGTTATGTTCCTGATGAGCCAAATGCAGCCATCATTGCACGCTATGCACGAGGTCGTGACTACCACAAAGTCATGCGTGGTCGTTTAAAAACCTTGTCGAATATCATCCGTGAAAAAATCGGAGATTTTGAATCTAGACCCTTTGCCGACTCTGCACCAGTGTTTGAAAAATCCTTAGCTGAAAATGCAGGCATGGGCTGGACAGGCAAACACACCTTACTGATCCATAAAAAATCAGGCTCATTTTTTGTATTAGGTGAGCTGTTTACATCACTCGAATTACCTTTTGATTCTCCGGCAACCAAACATTGTGGTTCATGCACAGCCTGTATTGATATCTGTCCAACTCAGGCCATCGTTGAGCCCTATATGTTAGATGCACGTAAATGCATTGCCTACTTAACCATCGAATATAAAGGCATCATTCCTGAAGAATTACGCCGTGGCATTGGCAACCGTGTGTTTGGCTGTGATGACTGTCAACTTATCTGTCCATGGAATAGCTTTGCGCATAAAACTCAAATTGAGGACTTTTATCCACGTCATGGCCTCGACCAAGTGAGTTTATTAGATCTTTGGCAATGGGATGAAGCCACTTTTTTAAGCTGTACTGAAGGCAGTCCTATCCGACGAACAGGCTATCAAAGCTTTATGCGAAATATCGCTATTGGCTTAGGCAACGCACAATACAGTTCAAATATTGTTCAATCATTAAAAAATTCTCGCGAAAAACATGACGCGATTGTGCAAGTTCATATTGATTGGGCAATTACAGAACAAAACTCAAAAATGCTTTAAGGGTTTTCATTCTCTATTTTCCAGATCCTTACAAAGTTTTCATTTAAGCTAAAACTTAGTGACGTAATCCAAGAAAATTAATTTTTTAGCTCAAAATAAACATTGCAGCGATTGTGCTGTCATTTAGCATAACTTTGTAAGTATCTTAAATATCAAAAGTTCTTTGAAAAAGTCATTTCAATGCATTTTAGCTAAATTGCAATGTTACAAAATAGTCTTGGAAGTCTGCAAATTTTACGTATGATGATCTGCATTAGGCAGAAAATATGGATCATTTATGAGCTACCGAAATGACTGGACACATCCAGAAATACAAGAGTTGTATCAACAACCATTGATGGATTTATTATTCCAAGCACAGACCATTCACCGTGAATATTTCCAAGCCAATCATATTCAAGTCAGCACCTTACTTTCGATTAAAACTGGTAAGTGCCCTGAAGACTGTAAATATTGCTCTCAGTCCGCACATTATGACTCTGGATTAGAAGCCGAAAAACGCATGGCTGTGGAAAAAGTCATCAATGAAGCGAAAGCTGCGCTTGCCTCAGGTTCTTCGCGTTTTTGTATGGGCGCTGCATGGCGCAATCCACATGAACGGGACATGCCCTATGTGCTAGAAATGGTGCGTGAAGTCAAAGCGCTGGGACTTGAAACCTGTATGACCCTTGGCATGCTGAATCAGTCTCAGGCAGAGCGCCTACATGAGGCAGGCTTAGATTATTACAACCATAACCTCGATACCTCTCGTGAGTATTATCCCAATGTCATTAGCACACGTAGCTATGATGACCGTTTAACGACGCTGGACTATGTCCGCCAATCTGGAATGAAAATCTGTAGCGGCGGAATTGTGGGCTTAGGTGAAAGCCGTGATGACCGTATTGCCTTCCTGATGGAGTTGGCAACGCTGCCGATTCATCCTGAATCCGTGCCGATTAATCTCCTTGTCCCTATTCAAGGTACCCCACTTGCAGAGGTTGAGAAACTTGATGTGATCGAATGGATTCGCACCATTGCAGTCGCACGGATCATTATGCCAAAAAGCTATATTCGACTCTCTGCAGGTCGTGAATCCCTGAGTGATTCAGAACAAGCTTTGGCATTTATGGCAGGTGCAAATTCACTCTTTTCTGGTGAAAAACTACTGACCACGCCAAATGCAGGCGAAGGCAAAGATCAGCTTTTATTTAGCAAACTCGGTTTAGTGGCTGAACAGCCCAAACCAAATGCTGCACAGCTTTCAACTGATGCCATGCAAATGGCTTAAAATAAGCCCCGAAGTTCGGGGCTTAGTTCAATTGAATGATCAGTGATAGGTATCAAAGTGCAATGCAAGAGATGGTGCGAACAAATGAAATAGCTAAATCACCATGAGTAGGGAAAATATATCGTTTACTTAACAAAGTTATGTGCTGTTATTAAAATTCCATAGCCTGCATTTAAATAATCCCCTTCACGAATAATGTCTTGACCATTGGCATGTTGAACCACCAATTGCTGCTGAATCACATCATAATGAAAAGATTCAAAGCAATCCTGATGTTGTAATAACCATGCAATGGTATCTGCCATATTGGCATCGACGGTATAACGTTCGGCTTGAAAATCTTTACTCATATCTGCATAAAAACTGTGAATGTATTTCTATTTTAATGATTTCAATATTGACCGGCATTAAAAAAGTGAGCTTTCGCTCACTTTTTTTCGGCTTAGACTCTGCATTACTTTGTCACACCGCACTTACGACATTCCTTGTGCGAACCGATTTCTTCCATTTGCTCGTATTCGTAAATATGCATGCAAAATAGTTTTCTGAATAATTGAAGCATGTTGTTAAAACTCCCGTTTATTTATTAATGTGCTTCTGAATATTTCGTCCTGAAATATTATGAACATGCCTAAACACGCCATAGCTAATTTATTATCATATTTTTCCAATGAGTCAAATATCTTTACTTTAAAATGACACAATTTCGGATAATCGGTTATTTTTAAGCCTTCCTTATATTCACCTGAGTTATAAGGATTTTTATTAATATCAACATCACAGATATAGATTAATTTTCAGCAAATTTCGCACAAAAAAACTCCCCATTAGGAGAGTTTTTTCAAATAGATGATCACATGAGTAACGTTATTCACAAGCCCAGATTTAAACGTTCTGACTGGCAAACTTCGCACGTGCAGCATGCAATTTTTTATAGCTATCAATCAGACGTAAATGACGATCTAAACCTTCAAGTTGCATATTGGTTTCAGTTAAACCGTAGAAGCGAAGACTGCCATCCATTGAACCAATCACTGCATCCATACGTTCGTCACCAAACATACGACGGAAATTATGTTCATAGTCATTGAGATCTAAGTCATCGTCCAATTCAACTTCTAAAACCACATTCATGCATTGATAGAACAAACCACGTTCGACCGTATTGGTGTTGTATTGAAGGAAGGTTTCGACCAACTCTTTTGCTTCTTCAAACTCTTGTAGCGCAATATAGATCAGTAGTTTGAGCTCAAGTACCGTTAATTGACCCCATACGGTATTGTCATCAAACTCAATCCCGATGAGCGTCACAATATCCGTGTAGTCATCCACTTCAAGCTCTTCTAAGCGCTCAACCAATGACACTAACTCGTCTTCATCTAGACGATGAATGTTTAAAATATCCTCACGGAAGTCCAAAGCTTTGTTGGTGTTATCCCAAACCAAGTCTTCAACCAAATACACTTCAGAATAACCCGGAACCAAAATACGACATGCCGTAGCACCAAGATGCTGATAGACCGCCATATACGCTTCTTTGCCCATGTCTTCTAGAATCGCAAACATCGCTGCAGCTTCTTCCGCATTGGCATTTTCACCTTTTGCTGTGAAATCCCACTCTACAAAATCATAGTCTGATTGTGCGCTAAAGAATTTCCAAGACACCAAACCACTTGAGTCAATAAAGTGTTCTACAAAGTTATTTGGCTCAGTGACTGCATTTGAGCTAAACGTTGGTTTTGGTAGATCGTTTAGACCTTCAAAGCTACGGCCTTGTAAAAGTTCGGTTAAGCTACGCTCTAAAGCCACTTCGAGTTTAGGGTGCGCACCAAAAGATGCAAAAACCCCACCAGTACGTGGGTTCATTAAGGTTACACACATCACAGGGTACTGACCACCAAGTGAAGCATCTTTTACCAATACAGGAAAACCTTGTTCTTCTAAGCCTTGAATACCCGCAACAATACTTGGATATTTGGCTAAAACCTCTTCTGGCACATCTGGTAGAGCCAATTCACCTTCCAAAATCTCACGTTTTACAGCACGTTCAAAGATTTCAGATAAGCATTGAACCTGCGCTTCTGCCAAGGTATTCCCTGCACTCATGCCGTTTGATAAGTATAAATTTTCAATCAAGTTTGATGGGAAATACACTGTTTCACCGTCGGACTGACGGACAAATGGCAGAGAACAAATACCGCGTGCTGTATTTCCTGAATTGGTGTCATATAGATGTGTGCCTAACAACTCATCTTCTGGGTTATAAATTACACGTGTGTAGTCATCTAAGATTTCAGTAGGTAACTCGCCTTCTGGGCCGGGTTGGAACCATTTTTCATCTGGATAATGCACAAAGTCAGCATTGGCAATCTCTTCACCCCAGAACTGGTCGTTATAGAAGAAGTTGCAATTGAGACGTTCAATAAATTCACCCAAAGCCGAAGCTAAGGCACTTTCTTTAGTAGAACCTTTACCATTGGTAAAACACATTGGCGATTGTGCATCACGAATATGTAGTGACCAAACATTCGGTACGATATTACGCCATGATGCGATTTCGATCTTCATGCCTAAACCAGCCAAAATACCCGACATATTGGCAATAGTTTCTTCTAATGGCAGATCTTTACCCGGAATAAACGTGGTACTTTCTGACGCTAAATTTGGCATAAGTAAAGCTTGTGCATCTGCATCAATGCTTTCAACTTCTTCAATGACAAACTCAGGACCCGTCTGAATCACTTTTTTAACCGTACAGCGGTCAATTGAACGAAAAATGCCTTGACGGTCCTTTTCAGAAATATCCGCAGGCAGTTCAACTTGGATTTTGAAAATTTGCTTGTAGCGGTTTTCAGGATCAACAATATTGTTTTGAGATAAACGAATATTATCTGTCGGAATGTCTCGCGCTGCACAATACACTTTTACAAAATACGCTGCACATAATGCTGATGACGCTAAAAAGTAGTCGAATGGTCCGGGAGCAGAGCCATCGCCTTTATAGCGAATAGGTTGGTCGGCAATTACCGTGAAGTCATCAAATTTGGCTTCTTGTCGAAGGTTATCGAGATAATTAACCTTAATTTCCATGTGGGCACCTAAATATTCTTATGTGTCAGTGCAACACATAAAAATGAAAACATAAGCCGAATAACTGTAGGACATTGACTTAAAAATGTGAGGCCAGTACCAATCTATGCGCTGTTGAGCACGGTACTGACAAGAATGGGCATTATTATAAGGTTATTTTGACTGTTTGATAACTTTTGTCGTGATTTACATCACGATAGGATTCGGCACTTTGTGCATTTTGGTCTAATCCAAGCTCAACTGCTGCAACTACAGCCAATTTGTTGTGTTAGTGTGCAGCCGTGAAGAAAAAGGCTTGTCTTTTAAAAAAATCTTCGCTAGTATGCTTTGCGTCTGAACTTGTTGATAAATAACACATTCAGAATATAGGGCCTATAGCTCAGTTGGTTAGAGCAGCGGACTCATAATCCGTTGGTCCACAGTTCAAGTCTGTGTGGGCCCACCAATCTTTTGTAATCATATGCACAACTTTGCAATGATTTGATATATAAACCCATGAATTGTAATGATTCATGGGTTTTTTATTTCTTTTTTGCAATAAGCTGCACTGTAATATAGAAAGCTTTTCTTTATAGGATTTGTGATCTATATAATTTAACTTCACTTTACTTTTAAATGGCTAAAAATTAAGTATAAAAATCAAGATTTAATAACACGAAAATAAGTATCTAACCGATAAGTCGTAAATGCATCAACGATGTACGGGTCATCTTCCGCGACCTGACATTCATACTCCACACTCTGAAGCCATTTAGGTTGTTTATCAAAAGGGCTTTGTTGCACAAAGATTTGAAATGCAAAGCGCCCCTAATTGAGCCAAATTTAAGGCGTAACTTGGGTAAGTGGTCGACCTAATTCCGTAAATCTGTTGAGGACTGCTACACGTGTATGAATCTCATTCGCTTGGCTATCAAAACTCCTTGCACTGAGTTTATCTCCTAATAATTTAATGCAGTACATCTTAGTTTCAACCAAACTTCGCCGATGATAGCCTGACCATTTTTTCCATAGTGTCCTGCCTAAACGTGTAACTGTTCGAAGTAATTCATTTCGCTCTAGCGAGCTACTCTTTTTATCTTTCCATGGTTTCGCATTTTTTCTAGGTGGAATCACCGCATGTGCTTGCCGATCTGCAATGACCTGACGGCATCGTTTTGTGTCATAAGCACCATCTGTATAGACAGAATCGATTTGTTCATCTAAAGGGATTTGAGCAAGTAAATCTTCCAGTACCTGTGAATCACTGACATTATTGGTTGTAAGCTGAACTGCTCGTATTTGTAGGGTTTTAGCATCTATACCAATATGAAGTTTACGCCATTGGCGACGATATTCAGGTCCATGTTTCTTGCGCTTCCATTCGCCCTCACCTAGAAACTTCATGCCTGTAGAGTCTATGAGTAGATGCAGCCCATCGCTACTTTTTTGGTAGCTGATTACAATATCAATATGCTTTTGTCTTCTACAAAGCGTGGTGTAATCTGGAGCTATCCAATTTAATCCGCAAAGTTTAATCAGACTTTGCACAAAGCCAGTAACCATACGTAAAGACAGACGAAATAAGGATTTAATCATTAAGCAGCATTGGATGGCTGCGTCGGAGTAGGTTTGATTTCGCCCTTGTTTGCCTTTTGATGGCGCATACCATTGCGTAGCAGAATCAAACCAAATGGCAATATTTCTGCGACTCATGAGTGCTCGGTTATATGCGGGCCAATTGGTTGTGCGGTAGATTTTGTATGTAGGCTTCTTCATTTGAAAATTATATCGCTGAAAAAGCCCTCAAGAACAGCTTTGTGCAACAAAGCCATTCAGCTCTGTTTTTTCTCTTTTCGGTTTTCCATAAGCTGTCATTAAAAAGTAAACATGTATTCTTTTCCGAATTGGTTTGATACTCTCTCCACCCATTGCTCTATTTTATCAGCTGTCATGACTTGAAAATCTCGCCAATAATATTTCATCTGCTTC
>NZ_VPBO01000042.1:0-10823 GCF_013418655.1 Acinetobacter sp. YH12128
TTATAATCAGCGAAGAATTCAAAAAGGCTTGGATTTTAAGACACCAAATCAAATGGCAGAAGACTTTTATCGGTTAGCTGCCTAGAATCTCCCAAGTGAAAGTCTCCTGCTAATTCAGCACACATCACCAATATAAACAGGGCATGATGCAAAAGCTGTTTAGTCAGAAGATTCGTTTTAAAGCAGATGATGGGAGTAAGTTTAGGGAGTGGGAAAATTTAAAATTTAGAGATGTTATTACTATCAAATATGGAAAAGATCATAAGGCATTAAAAGAAGGAAATATTCCTGTTCTTGGGACAGGTGGGATAATGCGATACGTTGATTCTTATCTTTACGACGGCGACAGTATTCTTATTGGTCGTAAAGGTACGATTGATAAACCTCAGTTTATATCTGGGAAATTTTGGACGGTTGATACTCTTTTTTATACGGAAATTGGTGAGAGATTAATACCTAAATTTGTTTATCAGCAACTGCTATTGGTTAATTGGTTAAATTTGAATGAAGCCACAGGTGTGCCAAGTTTAAATACAACCTCAATTGGTAATATTGAGGTCAAAGTACCTTGTTTAGAAGAACAAACCAAAATCGCTGATTTCCTATCAGCCATTGACCAAAAAATTGAAACTGTTGCACAGCAAATTGAACAAGCCAAACAGTGGAAAAAAGGCTTGTTACAGCAAATGTTTGTCTGATTGTTTATAGGGTTTCATAATATTCCTGCATTTATTCAAATGTGGGAATTTTTTTATTTAAGAAAGTACTGAAGGATTCCTAAAAGAAAAAACAGTGATCTGTATCATCAGTTTAGATGTTTATTTGATGAATTTAAAAGATTGAAAAATATAATAAATCTATTAGAATCAATAGATATGCATACCAATAGTTAAAAACTGAGCAGTATTATAAATGTCGACCCAAAAAGAACTCGAACTCGAAAACCAATTTATAGCGCACTTAACAACGTTAGGGTACGAGCGTGTTCAGTACAGAAACGAGGCAGCCTTACTCGCAAACTTAAAAAATCAAATAGAAAAATTTAATGCACTGACTGCACCACTCACACATGAGCAATGGGAACAGGTATGGAATTACCTGAGCAGTGAACATACGATTTTTGGCAAAGCCAAACTTTTACGTGGTTCATATCAGCTTAAACATGATGACGGTACGACCCAAACACTGCGCTTTTTAAGTGATGATGCAGCAAAAAATATTTTTCAAGTGACCAACCAAGTGACGGTGCAATACGGTGAGAGCGGTACAGAAACCAGCCGTTTTGATGTCACGCTATTGATCAACGGTTTTCCATTAGTACAAGTTGAACTTAAACGCAGTGGCGTAGAAATCGCACAAGCGTTTCACCAAGTGCATAACTACAGTAAAGATGCCTATACATCTGGAAAAGGTTTGTTTGGCTATATACAGCTCTTTGTTATTAGCAACAGCGTAAATTGCTTATATTATTCACACGGTACGCCACTGTTTGATTTTACATTTCCGTGGGCAGATGAAAGCAACAAAGCTATTAATGACTTGAGTAAATTTACCGAAGCATTTTTAAACGCACCACATATTACGAAAATGATCAGTAAATACATCGTTCAGCATCAAACCAATGAATGCTTAATGGTGCTGCGACCTTATCAAGTCTATGCAGTTGAAAACATGATTCAGCATGTGAAAACCTCAACCGATCATGCCTATATTTGGCATACAACAGGTTCAGGTAAAACACTCACGGCATTTAAAGCCAGTGAAATCATGCGTCAGTTGCCAGAAATAGAAAAAGTTATCTTTGTCGTGGACCGAAAAGACCTAGATAATCAAACCACTAAAGAGTTCAATGCCTTTGTTCCCGACTGCGTAGACCAAACGACCAACACCAAAACATTGGTCGAACAGCTCATCGGTAAACGGCTGAACTCACGAAAAAATGAAAGCAATATACTCACAGATAAATTGGTCGTGACGACCATTCAAAAGCTGAATAACGCAATTACACTCCCTAAATTCAGAGAATTGATCGCTGATTTGGCAGATAAAAAAGTCGTATTTATTTTTGATGAATGCCACCGCAGTCAATTTGGTGATACTCACCAAAATATCAAACGCTTCTTTAAACAGGCGCAAATGTTCGGTTTTACAGGCACGCCTATTTTTCCTGTGAACTGTCAAAGCATTGGTGGGGTGAAATACACCACAGAATTTCTATTTCCTAAACGGCTGCATAAATATGTGATTGTCGATGCGATAGCAGATAAAAATGTTTTACCTTTTCAAATTGATTATGTGGGGCAATTTACCGCTCATCAGGTGAATGCTGGTGATGAAAAAATACAAGGTATCGATACTAAAGAACTGTATGACAACCCTGAGCGCTTAGAAAAAATTGTACGTTATATTTTAAAAAATCATGACAAAAAAACGGCAAAACGCGAATTTTGTTCAATGTTTTGTGTCAGCTCAGTAGATGTCCTACTTCAATATTATGAAATATTTACCAGAGTCCAAGCAGAGTTGGTTGCAGAAGCGGACAAGAAGGAAGAAATTTATACCCCTTTAGTGATTGGTACGATTTTTTCTTTTGGAGCGCAGGATACGACAAACGACGCTAATGACTCCACAACAGGTACGATTTCTGAAGAAGAACTAGAACAGCCGAGTCAAGTTGATATGGGGCGTAAAGCGCAACTTGAACGGATCATTGCAGAATTCAATACGCGCCATCTGACTAGCTATAACTGTGACGAAGGATTTTACGAATATTATAAAAATCTAGGTGATCGCGTTAAGTACTTCAAAGTCCCTAAACCACCTAAAGAAGTTGGGGAGCTGAAAGGGCCACCAATTGATTTATTACTTGTGGTCAATATGTTCCTGACTGGGTTTGACTCATTGCCGCTCAATACGATTTATGTCGACAAGAACTTAAAATATCACGGTTTAATTCAGGCTTTTTCGCGTACAAACCGTATTTATAAGCCAACAAAAGCTTTTGGCAATGTCGTGTGTTTTAGAAATTTAAAGCAGGCAACAGATAAAGCTCTTTCTACTTTTGCAGACGACCAAAATTTTGAACAAGTGATTGTGCCACCATTGGATCAACAATTAGCAGAATTTAATAAGTGTGTTAGTGAATTAAGAAAAATAACACCTGAGTGTCAGTCAGTAGATGATCTAAAACTCGAAAGTCAGCAGTTGCAGTTTATTCAAGCTTTTCGTGATGTGATTCGTCTACATTCACAACTGAAAATGTATACAGACTTTGATGTTGATAAAGCAGTTATAGTGCCGCAAGAACTTGAGGACTATAAATCTAAATATAAAGATTTGTATGACAGAATAAATAAAGGTACAGCGGTTGAAAAAGATTCAGTGCTACGTGACGTGAGTTTTGCTTTAGATTTTATTATTAGTGATTATGTAAATCAGGATTATATTTATACATTATTAAATATGATTGCTGCTGCGCCACCATCCTCGATTCAAAGGGCTAAACAGCAGCAACAACTCCAATCTTTACTCAGTAATGACCGAAAAATGTATAAAAAAATGGATTTGATTCAGAAGTTTATTGATGAACAAATGCCACGAATGTTGAATGGTCAAAGTGTTCAAGATGCATTTAAGCAGTTTTGGGATGCAGAAAAACAGCAAGCCTACGATGTTTTTTGTAAAGATGAAAATCTTGTGATGGATGAGTTTAAAAAAGTGGTTAAACGATTTGATTTTACTGAACGTTTTCCGCACGCACATGAAATTCGGCCATTACCAAAAACCAAGCCTTCAGCACTGGTGAGTAAAGTGTATTTTGAGGGATTGCATCAGAAAACCAATGCGATTTTAGAAAAATATGATTTACGGATTTAAACGTTAATCTAAGTTATGAAAAATATTTGCTTAAAAGGAGGGTTCTTTTTATGGAATTTAAGAACCTTATCCTGTTTATTCAATAATTGTATGATTAAATTTCTTAGAATAAATATGATTTAAAAACAAATCACAAAGTGAGGCGAAAATTAAATTTCGCGCCAAACTTCATTCTTATCTTTCAATGAAATCATAAAGTTAAATTTGTCATCATTACTTACCAAAAGGCCTTCTGGCGTTTGCATAATCACTTTTAGAACGGTACCAGTTTCAAAAACCAAAGGACTGCAATTTTCTTTATTTAATGTAATTGGTTTGAGTAATTCAACAATTGCACTTTCCATTTTACTTCCCCAAGCATAGGTTGTTAATTGAACTTAGCATATTATTGGTGAAGAAACAGGTTTTGTAAATGACGTGAGCTACATCGCAGAAAATATTTTAGAGAATTCCATAACTTAAGTTTAAATAATGGTTAAATAATTTATGGATTTTAATTTATTGATATCAAAGAAAATTTATAAAATTACAAATTTTTTAAGTGTATCTGTATGCTTAAGATGCGTTTTTTGTTCCACAAACAATGACCAAATCATCAATATGACTTGATCAATAAAGGAATTTAAGGCAATTTTCAGTTTTCATGCTTAAGCTAACAGAATGATGTGTCGTCTTGTATTTGATTGTTAAATTTCAGATTAAACAGCGTTAAATATTCAATCCGAATAACAAAATTGATGAAATAAAACTTATCATCAGCAACTCAAACTAAAAACAAAGATTCAGGGAAATGTAGGACCAATGTTTAAATCTTTTTTTCCAAATCCAAAATGGTTTTTTGGATCATTCCTTATATGGTTCGTGATCAATATTGCCTTGTGGTATAGCGGTGGCAATAGTTGGGGTACGATGTTCGGTTTAGCTGCAAATTATCATCAAGCAGAATTGCCTATTGGTATTAGCCGATTTTGGAGCCCCAAATTTTTATGGTTCTATGCTTGGTTTTTTGTAGCAACGGCGCTTTTTGCAGCCTTTTGGAAGATTAAATCAGATAATCCTTGGCAACGATGGTCTGTGTGGGGAACCGCATTTATCCTGTTTAATGTTTGGTTTAGTGTGGAATGTAATGTCGTAATCAATGCTTGGTATAACCCATTCTATGATCTGATCCAGAAGATGCTTTCAGGTGGTGGGGGCGAAGTGGCGACGCTATATTCAGAGACGCTGACTTTTCTCTATGTGGCCATGGTATATGTCACACTGGCGGTATTGAACCTGTTTTTCGTTAGTCATTATGTTTTTCGTTGGCGTACCGCAATGAATGACTTTTATACTGCACATTGGGAAAAACTGAGAACCATCGAAGGTGCCTCACAGCGTATTCAAGAAGATACGATGCGTTTTGCGAGAACCACAGAAGGACTTGGGGTTAGCTTGGTTGAATCGGTGATGACCTTAATTGCATTTCTACCTGTGTTGTTAACTTTATCAACACATGTAAAGAAATTACCTGTCGTGGGGGAAATCGCCTATGCATTGGTTTGGGCGGCAGTCCTTTGGGCAGTATTAGGGACGGTTATTTTAATGCTTGTGGGTTATAAACTACCGGGTTTGGAGTTTAATAATCAAAAAGTCGAAGCAGCATATCGTAAAGAATTAGTTTATGGTGAAGATCATGCAGATCGAGCAGACCCTTTCACATTAAAAGAATTATTTACTAAAGTTCGTTTTAATTATTTTAGACTGTATTTCCACTACGCTTATTTCAACCTAGTTCGTATTTGGTATATGCAGCTTGATAATATTTATGGGTTCTTTGTATTGTTTCCAAGTATTGCAGCGGGAACAATCACGCTCGGTATATTAATGCAAATTTTAAATGTCTTTGGGCGTGTACGTGATTCCTTCCAATACCTGATTTCCTCATGGACAACCATTATCGAACTGATTTCTATTTATAAGCGTTTAAGAGCATTTGAAGAAAAAATTAACAATTGAGTTTATAAATTTAAAAAAAACCTGTAATAAAATGCAGGTTTTTTTATGACTTTAATTTTAAGTTAATATATTTCAATAAAATCAATAGATTAATATTTTTAGATGAGCTGTTTTTTTACTCGATTCCATATTGTCGCTCGAATCATGGATAGGCCCAGCTTTATATTATTATTAATAATAGAGGCTTGTTCTGATGGCAGATTTGATAAGCACATAGCGATACATAAATGCTTGCGAAATAACCTAAAAGGGAACGATGATGACCGTTCACCAAGGATAAACAAATACACTTAAATAAAATGTGAAATTCATCAAATTAAAATTAACAACATATGCACACATCTCAAACGTGTACGATTTTAGTGATTAAATTTATAAAAATAATAAATAAAATCAAGATTATAAAATTGTGAAAGGCACTAAATTACGCTATTTTTTAAGGGTGAATTTTTTGAGATTTTTGCTGTGAATTTAAAGGCAATTTTATGGGTGGGGAGTATTGGATTTGCATTACATGGTTGTACAACCATGCAGAGTTTAAACCCAAATTCATTTAATCATTATGCAACACCACAAGATGTGATCAATCAAAAAGGGCTAAATAGTTCAAATGGGAAGGCGAAAGAATACGTCTATGATTGGGGACCACAAAAGAAAAATGTTGAAGCAGAATCACTGATACCCAAGCAAAATATGAGTAGTTACTGCCAAGCCAAAAATGGCAAATTTATTCAACTGAATAAAAGTAATTTGAACCAAGTCAAAAATGCATGGAGTCGTAAATTATTAGCGACCTATAGCAGTATAAAACAGGGCACAGGCGTATTTCAGTGTAGTCAGGCAGATGGACAACGCTGGATGGTTGCAATTGAACCCGTTTCAGAGCGTAAATCAAATGACCGTTCTGAAACCCGCTTAGTGAGTTTGTATACAGCAATTATTGGACCCGAAGAACGTCGCAAAAACTATAATAAACAAGAAGAAACTGTAGCTAAAAAAGCCACACCAAGCAAAGCAAAAGCAAAAGCAACGACAACAAAAAGCAATGCGAAAGATGAAGCAAAAAAAGAAGTAGAGACTAAAAAAGAAACCAAAGCCAAAGAGCCTGAAAACAAACCTATAGTGAAACCAGTTGCTGAAACATCTCAGCAGATACAAATGCGCTTATATGTGAATGCACGACGTGACCTGAATGCCGGAAAAAACCAAGTCACCGCTTGTAATAATGCACAGCGCGCTTATAGCTATGGCAAATTAAATGGTGCAAATGCCAATAGAGCCTATGCTGAATCAGGTATGCTCGTTGCAAAATGCTTAACCTCAGTGCCTGCATATAGCAAAAGTTATCCAAACGCCAATGCAAGAGCCAAAGGCATCCTACAAAACTTGGCGACCAACTATAACCACGCAGGGGCAAAAAATATGTTGAATCGTATGAAATAAACTTCAACAGGATAAAAGCCATTTGGGGAAATAAGCTTTTATCCTGATCCAATGATGTACTCAGATAAAATTTTAAAAAATAATAAGGAAAAACCATGAGTTCAGTAAATGAAACTTATTTTAATGCACCATTATTTGACCGAGAATTAACAGAGATTACAGTCAATATCGAGCAAACACCCTTCTTTTTGAATGATCGTGGGCATCCAACATATTTAGCATCACTTGGGGCAGGAATTCATTTAATTACCGAGTCAGCCACCAATGCGAAAATGACGATGGGAAATCCCTACGATGTACCTTCCGAAATTTCGACTAAAATTACCAATTGGGGGGAGCAAACGGAGCTTGAATTTGAAGGGCAACACTTCGAGTTTATGCCATTGGTGGCAAGCAAAGAAACCGCGGCAGCTTTTGGTATCACCTTAGTTCAGGCAGGTGAAGCGATTCAGATTCATTCAAATCAAAAACGACTGTCAGAGATTCATTATGAATACGGCATGATGGCAGGTCATTGTTTTGCCTATCTAGATGGCGGTAAGCCTGACTGTAGTGGAAAAACCTTATTTCCTTATGTGGCTACTGATTTAGAACATCATGACTTTCCGCATATTTTTTGCTCGACCGATCAAGATCAACTGCCACTGGTCATCTCAGTAGGGCGCTATTTTCCAAATCTAGGCAAGATTTACTTGGCAGATTTATGGGTTAATCCCGGAGATGCTTTATATATTCCTGCGAAACCCAAATATTCGAATCCTGAGTTTATTGACCTACATAATAACCGTAATGCAGCACTTGCATGTTGGCGAGGGGATAGCAATAAATCGACATTGACCACCCATAGTTTGCTCGATACCCATGGACATTTTTACTGGTATTGGAATAGAAGGCCAACGATTCATCCTCTCATCTATGCACCGACTAGCAAAAATGAATAGTTGAGTTACATAGACCAAACAGCAAATACAGCACTTCATGATACAAAGGTGACTCAAGTTTTGGGAGTTTGGTCTATGGCTTACGGTTTATCTAAAAAATTACATCTACGTTTTTCACGACCAACAGGTTTGGCTTTATTGACGCTCATGATGCTCGGAACGACTCAGGTGAGTTTGGCGAGTCCGACGGTCGATCAGCTCAGTCAATGTTTAGTGAAATCGACTACTGCGGCGGATAAAAAGGCGGTTTTACAATGGACCTTTTCTGCATTGGCAGCACATCCAGATTTAAAACAGTACAGTAATGTCAGTGATGCGCAAAAAACGCAACTCGATAAAAATTTGGCGCAGGTCATGCAACGAATCTTGGTTGAGCAATGTTCTACGCAAACGCAGGCCGTAATTAAAGCCGACGGTCTACAGGCTGTAGGCGAAAGTTTTCAAGAGCTTGGTAGTATCACAGGGGATGAAATATTAAAGACGCCTGAAATTAAACAACAATTACAAGGCGTACTGCGTTATGTCGATTTGAATAAATTGGTGACTAAATTTTTAACCCCAGAAATTTGGAATAAGTTAGGTGTGGTTCGTTAATTTTATTTTGAGTAAATAAAAAATGCTCCTTTTATACAAGGAGCATTTTTTATGGATTCACCCTAAATGGATGATGATCCAATGCGTTTTAGTTTCGTGACTCAAGCATTAAATGGTAATCGTCGCGCCTAATGCTTTAACAAATTGCGCCATCCACGCAGGGTGAGCAGGCCAAGCAGGAGCAGTAACTAAATGACCGTCGGTCACTGCATCCGTGACTGCAATATCGGCATACTGTCCGCCTGCCAATTTGACTTCAGCGGCACAAGCCGGGTAAGCGGAACAGGTGCGGCCTTTGAGTACATCTGCTGCTGCAAGGATCTGTGCGCCATGACACACGGCTGCAATTGGTTTTTTCACACTGTCAAATTCACGTACGATTTCGATTACACGATTATTCATGCGCAGGTATTCCGGTGCACGACCACCTGGGATCACCAGACCAACATAGTCTTCGGTATTTACCGTACTAAAGTCATAGTTAATGGCAAAGTTATGGCCGCGTTTTTCGCTATAGGTCTGGTCACCTTCAAAGTCGTGTATAGCAGTTGCCACTGTGTCACCAGCTTTCTTGTCTGGACAGACTGCATGTACGGTATAACCAAGACCAACTAAAAATTGAAAAGGTACCATTGTTTCGTAGTCTTCAGCATAGTCGCCCACGAGCATAAGAATTTGTTTTGACATGATGTAACCCTCTGTTGAAATATGATTTATATCAATTTTTCATTTACCTTAGCATATTGAAATGACAGTTTTAAGCAGGCTGTAAATTCTTTAGTTGTATATTTTTATTTAGATTTATAAAAAGTTATGGATGGTTATAGTTCAAATTATGATGAGTCTAGTAGGCTAGCTGTTATCAATTATTAATGACTTTAGTGTTTTTCACAAAGTTTTAAAAAGTTAAATATTTACCTCTCCCTTGTGCAGCAGTGCTGTTCATCTACTAAATGGAGAGGTAAGTAACAATCCATAACGGTATTAAATTAGCAATGGAAGCACCTTCTCCCACTGGGAGAAGGCGGGGGGTAGAGGGAAACTTAAAAAATTAAATCAGATCAGGATAAAATTTCTCAAATCCCTCATTCACCGCTTCACCTCGCAGCAAATAGCCTTTCGGTTGGATATAACTATAAATTTTCCGTGCGGGTTGTTCATGCCAGCCAATGTTAAAAGCACAGAGTTTTGGGAAAAATTGCAAATGGCTATAGTTCAGATGGTTATGAATCCAATAGGCGAGTTGTTGCCAATTGCTTTGGTCTTTTTCATAAAGTTTTAAAAATGATGGAATGACGATACACGCCGTTGCACCGTAGCCTTTTGCGTCAGGATAGTCCCAAATATGGCTTGCAAAGTTTTTCTCATTGCTCGCGCAGTTGTGTCCTTTTTCATTGCCGATTTGGTTCACGCTTGGTGAACGGTACGCGGAACGAATGGCAATACGTCCAAACTTTTCTTGCAGTGGTTCAAGTAGTTCTTCGCAGAGTTTTGAGCCCATACGAATCGCAATGTCAGGATGGTCGGGGAAGTTAGGTACACCGTACCAATTTGCGATTTCGCTATAGAGGAAATCACGCATAAAAAAAGACTTTGACAGTTGAATACGTCCTAAGTCTTCGAGTTTGGCGATAGAGGATACTTTTTTGATGGTCATGTTGTTTTTAGTGTGAAGTATTTGGATTGATTGTATGGTTAAAAATATGAAAATTAAATATTTACTTCTCCCTAACCCTCTTTTTAAAAGTGAGGGAATTTCTATTGCAGAACCTATAACGGTATTAAATTAGTAATGGATGCTCCTTCTCCCATTGGGAGAAGGTGGGGATGAGGGGGGATAAGTCTGATGTGTGCTGAATTAGCAGGAGACTTTCACTTGGGAGATTCTAGGCAGCTAACCGATAAAAGTCTTCTGCCATTTGATTTGGTGTCTTAAAATCCAAGCCTTTTTGAATTCTTCGCTGATTATAA
>NZ_VPBO01000003.1:0-201182 GCF_013418655.1 Acinetobacter sp. YH12128
AAAGTCGTTTGAATGATTTCTTCTTGGTCTACGTGCCATAAAATACTCCATATATTGATGTTTATAACATCATTTGAGGAGCAGAGTATCACTTATAGGAGTTGTTCAAATTTCCGGATCCATCTCTGCATAACTGTTGGCGGAAAAGCATTACGAGAACATTTCGAGGCAATCAACCATAGAAATGCTATCTACTATGTTGAAGACATTATTCGCAAAGAAGAGCCTTTTTCTGAATGGCAGATTCGAAATATCCACCAACTCATTCTAAAAAATATTGATGAAGAGAAAGCGGGACGCTATCGCCAGCAAAATGTATTGATTTCAGGTGCAACGACTACTCCACCCGACTATACATTATTGAATGACAAGATGGCTCAGCTCGTGGATTGGTATAATTCGGAAGCACATACGCTACATCCTATTGAACGTGCTGCTAAAGTACATGCGGATTTTGTAGGTATTCATCCATTTATTGATGGCAATGGGCGTACATCGCGTCTTTTGATGAACCTTGAGTTACTCAAAGCTGGATATCCGCCTTGCGTTATTACAGTCGAAAATCGCCTAGCCTACTATGAAGCTCTAGATCAGTGGATGGCTTATGGAAAAACCGAGCCTTTCATTCAGTTGGTTGCTGAAGCTGTGCTAGAGGGGTTTAAACCATATCAATTAATTTTAGGAATCTAAAAATTCCCTATTATTTTTTCAGAATGATGATAGGGAAAATATTAGGTTATTAGCAACTCTGATATTTTAAACAATCATACTAGTCTATTAATTGCATTAACTCTTTACTCACATCCGTTTTCGGTTGAAGCATATCTGTTGCAAGTACGCGTTTACTCCCTAAAAGTCTATCCAATTTCACTTCAAAAGTTTCTAATTCCTCCCAATCAGGTGCAGAGATCGTTGGATAATACACATAAACTTCTTTCTGCTGACCGATACGATAAGCGCGGTCAGTTGCTTGATCTTCTTTAGCAGGATTCCAGCTACGTGTATAATGAATAACATGATTTGCCGCTTGGATATTTACCCCGAACCCTACTGCTGTAGTAGAAAGAAGAATTACATTAAATCCTGGCTTTTCTTGAAACTTATCAATTAAATTTTGTCTAGTTAACCCACTTTTACTGCTTGTATTAGTATCCCCATTTACAGTCGTTACATTTAAGCCAAAACGTTCCATTAAAACGCGCTTCAGAAATACTTGGATTTCTCTAAACTCCGTAAAAATAATGGCCTTTTCATTCCTTTGCTGAATCATCTGCAGGGTATTGAACAACCAATCTACTTTTGGTGAATCTTTGAGTGTTGCCATTGGATCTTCTGCTAAAGGATGTGCACAAATCATTCTCAATTTGTGTAAGCTACTTAGCATGGCACCACGATTTCCCTCGGCCGACAACTTATGAAAATGTTGAGCCACATCGGCATATAATTTTCTTTGTAAGTTAGAAATATGAATTTTTTTACAACTATTTACTTCAGTTTTAGGTGGTAAATCAGCCACCTCATTTTTCATTCGTCTTAGGACTTGAGGATCAATCAATGCTCTCAGCTCATTTAAGACTTTCTCATCACTGACTTCAGCATCTTCTATCGGTCTACGATATTTTTTCCCAAACTCATTTAACGGACCAAGTAAGTTTTCCTGAATAAAATCGAATAAACACCATAAATCTGTCAAAGAGTTTTCCACGGGTGTACCGGTACAAGCAATTTTAAAATCCGCTTTTTGTGCTTTAGCCGCTTTAGTCACCATTGAGGTTGGGACTTTAATTTTTTGTGCTTCATCACACACCATGATTCCCCAGTCTTCCCGTGCCAAAGAGAATTCTAAATCACGTAAGGTTTCATAAGTGGTTAACACAATCTCTGCATCACCACGCCAGTCTTCTTCTAACAGATGCGTAATACCATGATTTTCACGCAACTGGGCGGATATCAAATGTTTAGGAATTTTTCTTGTTTTGAGGTGATCGCCATATAAGCTTAAAATTTTAGGGAATTGGCGACTAAAAAAACGATTCGCTTCTGCTTCCCAGTTTTCAAGTAATGAAACAGGTGCAACCACGAGTACAGGCTTTTTATTTTTGGCATTTTCCAAATATTCGCCAATAAAACATAACAGCTGTAAGGTTTTACCTAAACCCATATCATCCGCCAATAGACATCCACTGACCTCTTCAGGCGCATATTGATGCAGATGCTGTAGCCACGCAACACCATAACGTTGATGCTGTTTTAAACTAAATTCGCTTTGCCTAAAACTTGTTGGCAATCTTGGTGCAGGAAAATTGTTTCGATCAAATGCAAGTTGTGCTGCACGTTGTTTACTATACTCAGCCTCATCAATGTTGTTAGCAATTAAGAGCGTATCTCTCTTTTTTTTCTGAGCAGAATTTTCTTCTTGCCTCACTTCTTTGTTATTCAGTGCATGATGTTTTTGACGTAGTTCTTCTAAAAGTTGTTTGCTTTGCTCAATTGACAACTTTTGATCCGCATGTGGCAACGCCACTTCTGTTAAACCATCCTGTTCTGCAACTTGAATACATTTTTCAAGTGCAGTAACCATGTCATCTAGTTGAGCATCAGTATCAGTCTGATCATATAGCTCAATTAAATGCTGTGGTAACCAACCTGATTCTCCACTGTTTCTCTGAATAAATTCTGAATTAAGCTTTGGTGCTTCACCAATGCCAATGACTCGATCACTATAGTTCGATAAATCCAAAACTTGCTGTGCTTGTGCTGCATCCTGATATTTTTGGATAGTCTCTAAGTCTTGCTTGAGTGTTCTTATCTCTTGGTCTAAAACACTTGTACGTTCAATTTCATAGCCCGCCCATACAAAAAATGGCGTATTTCGTTCATATGCTTGAATGAAATATGCGCTTTGTTCTAGATTACTCAGCGCTAAGACAATTGGGTTTGTCTCTCTTTCAGAATTTTCTAGTAAGTTGAGCGTTGCCGAGGTATAGAGATTTAATTCATTGTAATTTTTGTGAACACTTAAAGTGTAGCTATAAATTTCAGCTTGTTGTTTGGCTGCTTCAAAACTTTCAGGTGTCACCACATCTAGGGCATCTTCACCCAATTGTGCAAATGGATTATGTAAAAATGCCTGAGCTTGCTCACCTGCCACACGCCGATTGGGCATTTTTTTAATTTCTTGCAGTACATGTTTTACCTCGGGCTCAATCACCACATGAGCAATGCCACCATCTGGTAAACTAATACTGTACTGATCCTGAACTTGCTGATATTGATCAAACGTTGTTAACCAATCATTTGGGGCTTCATCAAATACCGGCTGTACTTCGACTACCGCTTCTTGGCTAATCAGATTTTTTCTTAAATTTAACTGTAACTTTTCAGGTGCCAATACAATGGTTTTTCTTAAAAAATCATCTAAATTGGCATTGGCTTTATGTGCCAAATTTCTAATTTTGGCCCAATATTTTTGATTTAATGCTTTATGTTTGTTTTGTATTCTGGAAAATTCTTTTAATTGCTCTACAACTTTAAAATTTTGTTCATTCAACAAGTATTCTTGACCATCTATTATTAAGATGGCACCAATACGCTCAGGCTGATTTTTGAGTTTAATATTTTGTTCATTCAGCCAACCATCCAAGATAATTTTAAAAGTTGAATCACTTAAACCACCTTCACTTTTAATGATCGGACGTACATTGGCTTGTCTAGGTAAATATAATAAATGAATCACACTTGCATGATCTTCATCATTCAAGATCTGGTATAGTTCTTCCCAAGGTAAGACATAGCCCTCATCCGTCAAATATGCTAAAGCTTCTTCTTCAAGACTTTGCCAATAGAAATCTGCGTCCGTCATAGCATTTTGTAAAGACGGATACGTAATACCTAAGTCATTGTAGGTTAAGCACTGTGTTGGTGCTTGTGGCACGTGCTCTTCAACAACCTCAGCTGACTTCTTTCTTTTCCAAAATGCTAATTTCATAAAATATCCCTTATGAACGTTTCTTATCTTGAAGAATAGTAATTGTTTTGAGGCTTACGATGATAAATCCCAATTTCAGCTAGTTTTTCATCAAACCGACGTTCCCAACCAGATATATGATTTAATTTTAATAAATTAGGCCAAGGCTTTATTTCATCGACATGAATTCGTCTATTTCCTTCTCTATAAGGTAATTTATTAACAACATAACAAGCATTACCAGTATCTGAAAAATCAATTACATATACATTATCAATTTTTAATAAAAAAGCATTGTTTGTCTGCGTTGAGCCAATTAATTCTTTCAACCGCCCACGATTCATTTCTCTGAATTTTCTATGTGAGGCTTGCTGTGAATTTAGTGCACCAGGTCCAAGAAAAATCTGTGAGAAACTAATCTTATCAATAAACTTCATCCAATAATTAAATCGGTTTACATCCGCAGTTCGACTAAATAATTTAAAGAACGCTTCTAAGTCGGCTTTGACAAACCATTGAACCACCATACGTTTCGTATCAGGATTGACATTATTCCAACCCGCAGAAGAATCATATTGTGGATTCCCCCATTGATCTAATGCCATCTGCTTGAGTGTTTCATGTACCTTGTCACGTTCAGATGTTTTTGCATAACGCTCTAACAACGCCGCCAGAATATCTCGACTATATAAGCTATTCTGCTCTGATAACTTAATGAAAGGTGCAATAAATTTAAAATAGTCTTTTTCATTCATCTGTCGAATGGACTGAATAGAAGATTTTATTAAATCATCCCAAAACCAACTATTTGGTGCAATTCTTAGACTTTCGAGTTCATCCTGAATCCCACTCTTATCATCGTCTTGCAAGAATTGTTTCACAAATGCTTTGGTTGGTGTATCAGATAAAATGTCAGCATGATCAATTAAAGTTGTCATCCATTGTTTTGGACGTTGCGTACTTTTATAAACATTCGACTTATGACGATTCAATATATCTCGCAATGTCAACCAAACCGCTGGCTTCGCTGCAATATCGTCTTTGGCTAAAGCAAAATAACTATACAATAATGGAAAATAAACCAAGTTAATGATGCTCTGTTCTGCCTGATTAAAATGCTGAACTATACGTTTGCCAATATCATTAAAAATAAGTTTTTCTTGGGTATCCGGCAAAACCTTACTTAATGCCCAAGCTAAATTCTTCCAATCTCTTCGAGTAAATTGTTCAAATCCTGAATGCTCAAGTTTCGAAATCGTTTTGAATATTTTGACATCTAATGGAATTGAATTTTCAAGATCATCAAATTTTCGTTCCAATACCTGTAAGGTTTTCGTTAAACGTACAGGTTGAACAAACTTACTATATGTGGTTTCTTTTGGAAAAAGCAGGCTTAAACTTTGTTCTAACCGACGTTGCAAACGTTCTATTGTCATCGCATCACCTCGCCAACTGACAAGTTTCAACAGGAGATGAGACGAAATGTGGTTGTGGTTCAGCGTTTTCCTTTTCTTTTAAGCCATAAAACTGCATTCTTAATTCCACACGCCGCGAGGCTTCTTTACTGTCCTTTGCTGAGTTAAATGAAACACCACCTGCTAAAAAAAGCTGTTTCACTTGCTGTTTTTCCTGTTCAGTTAAAGACAAACCTGAACTAAACTTTGGATCAAGTAAGCTACACATCACCCATTCTGAACGTCTTAAACTTAAATTAAGATTGTATAAATAAGAACCATCCGTATCAGTAAAACCCTCGATCACAATTTGTTTGAACCATTTCTCACCTAAAGGATTATTCGCTTCCTCAAGGATAATGGGCACGATGGTATTGAGACGATTGCGCCCCACCTCATTTAAACGATAGTCATTATGTGCAAAACGTCCTGCTTCCCCAAAATTGATACGGTTGTTTTTACAGTCCACTTCAATGCCAGCATCTTTTAAACGTGCACTGTTCTGAATATTTTGACAAATATTTAAAATATCCGCATTACGCTGATCTTCTGCTTGCGTCGCTTCATTAATTTTCTTGGTCACAATCATTAAAGACACAGCCATAACCACAAGAAACAAGGTCATTAAAGCCGTCATCAGATCGGCAAAAGAAATCCAAAATGGCTTTTCACCTTCATCTTTAGATCGTGAGGTATTAGAGTACCGATTACCAAACATGACTTAAGTACTCCAATATTAATGTTTCTTCTGAGTAACAAGTTCTTCAAGATCTTCAACGAAACCACTTAAACCTTCTATACCTGTTGATAAACGTTTAACGGCTTGATCAAGAGCATTGTCATATACGCCCAAGGTGTGATTAAGGCTTGTTTCGACGGAGTTACCAAAGCTTTGAAAACTTTTCTCCATCACGTCGCCAATTTGATCAAGATAATCCTGCATTTCTTTCTTCACTTGATTTAATGCAGAAGTCATGTGATTCATATCTTCAAGCATTTTGCTACTCATACCAACTTCTGTCTGTGCTTGTTGAATAAGCCCTTCAAGTGTCGCGATTGCCTTATTCACACTGTCTTGTGAGTTTTTATAATCACCGAGCAAGGAAATCAGATTGCTACTTGCGCTTGTCAAATGGGTGGATGTTGTTGTGACATCTGAAATCAACTGTGATGTTTTATCTGTAACCGTGGTTAACGATGAACCTGCCGTATTAAATTGATCTGCAGCAAGACGCATTTTTTCAGCACCAGTATTCATTCCTGAAATACTTTCTGTGGTCACTTGTGTCAGTTTATCCATATTATCTTTATATGCATTTACAGCCTGTTGGCTATGCACAATCAATTCTTTAATTTCTGTGCCTAAGTGATCAATCAACGCTGAGGATTGCTCATGCAATTTTTGTTGGTTATTGGCAGCCAATTGGTCTTGTTCCATACGTTGTCTTGCAATATCTGCCATTACATTCGACATGGTGCCCCCCATATCACCAAGTAACTCAGATACCTTGCCATTTAACTGCTCAATTGCATATTGTCCCTGCTCACCAATTTTTTCAGCACCTTGCGATAAATGTTCCACCATTTGATTCATTTGCTCAGACATCGCGTTTTGCTTCGCCTGAATATCTTCAATCATTTTGGTGATCTGCATTTGCAAATTTTCCGATGCACTTTCACTATTGAGTTTCATATCTGTAATAAGCTGACTAAACCCCAATTGCATTTCTTTCATCGCAGATACAGATTGAGTCATCATCTCGCCCATGCCCTGCATCTGTGCACCAAAAGTAGATTCCAGTTTGGACATAAACCCTGTTAAAACATCGGTAATTAACTCTTGTACCCGACTACCCTGATCTCCACTGACCTGTTGTACACTTGATGCAATCTTATCCAATGGTGCTTGCAAAGTATCTGTAATGGATTGACCAATTTGCGTCGCCATATCCTGACTTGTTTTGGCATAACTCTCGGTGAGTTGACTCGCAAATGCGAGTTGATTCTTTTTATTTTCCTCGACTAAGTTTGTCATCATGACTTTTAAATCATTGACCAAACTGTCTTTTAATTGACGTGCATTGGTTTCATTCGCTTGACTAGATTTTAAAAGTTGTGCGAGATACTCTTCACCTGTTTCATCAGGTTCAAATTTCAAATCAATGACGCTAGTCAGTTTCTCGAGCTTTGCATAGCATTCTCTTAGCCAATACTTTTCTTTCCAAGTAATAAACATTGCAATACAGATCGCAAGCCCAGATGCCATAAATGCCTCACCAACACCCCCTAAAAGTAAGGCAAGACTGTTTTGGACTTTGGATGGATCACCAGCTGGATCAAAAGCTAGCAAACCAAATAGCAATCCAACAAAGGTAGCAATAATACCAACACCGGTAATAATGCCCGGAATGTGTTTATAGAAATCAACTTTCAGTGGTGTATCAATAATCGCGATTTGAGAAAAAAAAGCATCGCTTGAAACAGTTGATCGGGAGGCAATAATTTTTGACTCACCATCGACTTCTTCACGAATATCATGCAGAGAGTTCTTATAATTCTCCCAAGCATGTTTCAGTTCGCCATCTTCTGAAAAAATTTCGTCAAGCACATGTTTAGCTGTATGTGACTGCTGATCTTCTTTCAATTTTTGAATAATTTCATCAAAATTCTGCGCTAATCTCTTGGCAGGAAACCAATATTGTTTGACAAAAAAATACATTACAAAGGTGACAAAAATCACCATTGCAACCGGTATGACATAATAACTTTGTAAAAATTCTGCTATTGTCAAAAAACTCACTGCATACCCCATAGTATTTTTATAAATTACAATTAGAAAATTATATCAAATAACTTAATATGAATATCTCTTCTTTACTATGTCTAGGATAAAGAAGGGATATTTTAGAAAATGAACCGTACCGGGTTTGTCGGAGACTTTTTTATTTAAGTTAGGCCACCTGACCTAACGGGTTAATCTTATCATAGTACATTGCTTCAAACTCAAAAGGTGATACATAACCCAGTGCACTGTGTACACGCTTTTTATTGAACCAATCTACCCAGTTTAGTGTCGCAAGTTGTACATCCGCTAAACCTTGCCAATCCGCTTTTAAATATTCAATCACCTCTGTTTTGTATAAGCCATTCACCGTTTCAGCCAAAGCATTATCGTATGAATCACCGGTCGTACCGACTGATGCTCGTAAATTTGCTGCTTCTAAACGATTGGTATAACGAATGGAAAGATATTGCACGCCTCTTGCGGAGCAGTGCTCCTTATATGATGAATCACGTTCTTTGGCATGCCTCGATCATGCAATGCTTGCTCCAGTGCATCGAGCACCATATCTGTATTCATCCGTGTTGATACTTTCCATCCAACAATTGCTCGCGAGAACACATCAATAATAAAGGCGGTATAGACCCAGCCTGAATGAGTTTGAATATACGTGAAGTCAGCGACCTGAGAAGCATTGCTTCGCAAGGGTCAGGATGAGCAGCACTAAAATTGCGTTTCACCAAGTCATCTGCTCGTTTTTGATCCTCTCGGCTACGGGTAGTTTGTTTATTCTTACCACGCCAAACACCTTGTATACCTAGTTTTTGCATCAATCGAGCAACTGTACAGCGAGCAATAACATAGCCTTCACGTTTCAATTTTTGCCAAACTTTACGCACACCATATCGACCTGAACTTTCCTTCCAAATTCGTTTAATTTGTTCAGCATGATGCAAATCATGTAGATCTCGCTTTGCTCGATGTTCTGGGTTTTCAACGAAATCTAGTGTTCGATAATAGGTAGAAGCCGCGATCGGTAAAATCCTGCAAATCGCCTCAACACCATATAACGCCTTATTGTTATGGATGAAATCTACCATTATTTGTGTGGGCGGTCGAGCTCCGCCTGGGCGAAAAAAGCGGCTGCTTTACGTAGAATTTCGTTAGCACGTTGCAGTTCTTTATTTTCACGTTCGAGTTGTTTAATACGTTCTTGATCTGAAAGTTGCTGTACTTTAATTGGGTTTTGTTTATCTAAATATTTTTGATACCAAACACGTAGAGTTTCAGGAGTACAACCTATCTTGAGAGCAATAGCGGTGATCGCAGCCCAATTCGATGGATAATCTTTTTCAGATTCAATCAATAATTGAACCGCTCTTTCTCTGATTTCAGGGGTATATTTTACTTTTTTCATCGGGACATTCTCTCAGAAAGCTTGATCTCCGACAAACCCGGTACGGTTCACTTTCTCTTTTTCAAGAAGAATGTACGATCAAGTCTGAACTAGTACAATTGAATTCTACTTTCTCGCTATTTTTTTGAACAGCAAATGTCAACAGACCCTAATTTCCTATTTGTTATCTAGTATTTTCTATTTCATTTAGGTTCTCAGAATTTAAAATCTGTTTGTATTTTTCCAACTCACAATTAATTTCAGCAATTTTTTGCCTTAACTCAATTGATAAGAAATACTCCGCTTGTTGTAAAGCCACCCAACCCGCTTGCACCTGATCATTTTCGCTACCATTTAACTTAGTATTGATCCACTGATGCAAATAATATGCATGAAGGTACACTTCATATTGGTAAGCTATAAATGTTATCGACAAACTTAAACTTTGTTTATTATCTCTTAACTTTTGTTTAAATATTTGAAAATTCGATGAGTTTATATTAACTCTATAACTCAATAATTTTGCATTAAACCATCTCGCAAAATCTATCAATAAAAATACAACATGATCTCTTTGGTCACATAATTTTTCACGAGTAATTTTATTTGCTACTGTTGAACCTGCAACCCCACCAATATATGCACCTAATCCACCTACTAATGCGATACCTACAGGCCCGGCTACCATTCCACCAATTGTGCCAAATATCATTTTCCCAGCAAAAGCACCACCAGTAATTGCTACCGTTTCCTTGCCAATATTTTCAAGGTATTTTTTTGAATTAATTTGCTTTGAATCAAAATCATTGTAATTACGATAAGCAGCGAGAGCTAAAGCAACAAATGGTATGGGTAAAAAATCTGAAATGCTATCAAATTGATGAATATATTCTAAGCTTTCTAACATAGATTGATTCACATTTTCATGACTTAACGCTTGATCTACAAATACATTGGGATGATCATTCAATGTTTCAGCTAACTCTTGATTGACTATGACCGGTATGTCTGGATTTTTTTCAAGATGTTGTAACACATAGTCACTACTTAGTGTATTTTTAACTTGCATAACCTGACCATCAACAACTAGATCAAAACCTTCTTGATTGGCTGTCGTTGGAAATTCTACTGTATGACCTTCTTGTACCAAGTTATAGGCAACTTGCTGTTCAGCAATATAGCCACTTAATCGAGTTATTGCTCCTGTACTGTCTAAAGTTTTTTCTGCTATATCCTGTAAAGTCGAAAAACTTTCAGGCTGGCCTTTGGATGTAAAAGTCAGTGCGTTTAGAACACTTTTATCTATTTGAGAGTAATTCCACAGTAAACCGACTGAATAAGAAGCTACAGCTGCTCCTATGGGGGCATGCACACCTATATTTGAAAAAATCTTATCTAATGAATATTGTAATATCCTATCATTATCTAGATTTTGAGCAATTTCACCATTTTTTAGTAATTTAGGTGCACTATCAATAGTATGCGCAATGTAAGGAATCTCGGACTCTCTTCCTCCAAAGGTACTACCTAATGAATGTCCAAAGTTATTTAAACCTCTACCTATTTCAAAAAAAAGATGAATGTCTTCACCACGTTTTTCAATGATCTCTTTTGGCAAGATCAGTGTAACTGATTGATTTATAAGTGACTCAAGACGTTGCTGACTTGAAGATATATTTATTAAAATTGATAACGCCATTTGAGCATCAGTACATTCACCATCATATTGAGAATTTCTAGAGAGAAGGCATTCACTAAAATCAAAAAGATCGTCTGAAGTACACTTATAATCTTGCAACAAAAGCCACTGATACTCCTGAATTGCGTCTGACCATAACTGATTATTTTGAAGATCTTTTACCAACGATAATGAATTAAAAACACAAGGATTTAATATCTGAAATTTTCTTAATAATTCTGTTTTTAAAGAATTATTTTTACATTGTTTTAACTTTTCTATGTATCGTACTATATGATCTTGAGTTATATCTTGTTCAGAGTATTTCAACAAGAATCTTAAACACTGCTCATACCAATAATAGTTCTTAGCATAATCTATATATGCAGGAGTTAAATCATCAATAATGATGCCAATCAGTCGTTTACTATACTCAATTTCAACTTGATCTCTACTAGGGAAATCCCAATCTTTAGGTGGAATTAAGCTAGATTTAGTCGTTAAAAATCCTTTTGTACTCTTTGAAGTGTGTTGAGTCAGCAAACTTAATTTATCCTCAATTGTGAGTGTTTTGCGCTGCTGCTCAACTTTAGCTATATGTTCAAACAGAACTACTTTGTCTAACATATTTTTTCTTCAATTAGTCCAAATAATATTTACGTTAGGCTAAGCGGACTGCTCTCACATAACAACATTTACTTTTAAAACTATCATATGACGTTCCAGATTGAAAATTGACATCTTTCGCATAGCTATTTCCACTACTTCCAGAACTAGAAGACCAATATAATCCGAAATCATTTTCTACAGGTTTCAATAAAAAATCCTCAGGACAGTTATAACCTGTTTTTTGATTCATCATCAAAGTTTGTAATTCCGCAGCCTTTGGCAGCCTCCAACCACTATATCCTCCAAGTCTAAATTTCTTACATTCTGCTTCAGCGTCAAACCAACTTAATTTTTTTGCATCTCCAATACATCTTCCATTTTGCCATATCTGACCAATGCTAATTCTTGCCCACATCAGACCAGTATCTGGATCGGTCCATACTCCATAAGATAACTCCTTAGGGGAGCTAAGCAATTTTTTTCTTTCTTGCATTTCATCATCATGATGAATGATTTTTTTCCTTACCACTTCTTCATATTCAACAGGCTGAAGTTGAATCTTTTGTTTTAGATTTTCTATCACTTGATTATTTTTATTTTTTATAAGTTCCAACTCAGCAATTTTCTTACAAAGTAATTCGTTCTGCTGAGCTGATTGTTTTTGCAGCTGCTGAGCTTCTTGCAGTTCATTATTTAAAAGTGGAAGTTTAGCTGCTTGTTCCTGAAGTTGTTTTTTTAAGGTTTTTATTTCTATTTGATAGTTATCCTGCAACTGTTGCAAATCAACAATGTTGTCATTAAGCTCCTTATTTTGTTGAATTACTTTCAATTGAAGTTTTTCAGATTGTTGTAACTGCTGTTGTAATATTTGCAATCTGTTGTCAAATGTATTTGTTTTTACCATGAGTTGCATAAAATGATCAACTGCACTGAGTTCTGTATGTGAAACGAAAAAATCAGATAATAAATTATTTTGCATGATCTACACTTTTTATATTACGAACCGCACGTACATAGCCATCTTGCTGAAGACGATTATAGTTCACTAAGCAACCTTTATTAAAATCAATACCATTTACTATAGTAGTAGTGATTGTTGAAGATGACCAAAAACATCCCCAATTTTCATTTTTGGGAACAAGAAGCATACCTGGAGGAGAATTATATCCTGGCTGATTTATCTTCATTAAAGTTTTCAATTCATCAATAGAGGGTAATCTCCAATCATCAAAACCACCGAGTCTTAACTTTTTACAGAGACTTTCTGCGCTATTCCAATGGATCCATTTTGCTTCTCCACGTCCTGTTCCATTTGCCCACCCTTGTCCAATACTTATTCTTGCCCACATTAATCCTGTTGTAGAATCACTCCACACCCCTATTTTCAATTCGTCGACTTCTGAAGCGTTAGAAACACTAACTGGATGAGTTTTTAGTACCTCTTTTCCAAATGGAGTATTATTTTCTTTCAACTCTAATTGCCTTTTTAACTCAAGTACCTCTTCTAAATGTCGTTTATTTAGTTGCTCAAGTTGTTCTAAATGACCATTCTTTAATTGCTCTATCATTTTCAAACTATTTTTTTCTAGAAACAGTGCTTGTTTTTCAATAGAAGTATTTTTTGCCAATAATGCGAAATAATGATCTATAGCACTAAGTTCAGTTTTAGATTGAAAAAAATCAAATAAAGTATTATTCGGCATAATAAACACTATTTTACATTTCGAACTGGTCTAACATACCAGTTATTACCAAACTCATCGTCATATATCTCAATACCACCTTTATCAAAACATACCCCAAAGTAAGTTACTGAAAAATACTTTCCCCATGAGTTTCCAGCAGGCTTAAATAACGTACTCTTTGGACAGTTGTAACCAGTATTGCTATAGACCATTAGCGTTTTAAGTTCTTCAATAGTTGGTAACCGCCAATTGGAAAAATTTCCTAAATTAAATTCTTTGCAGGCTTGTTTTGCATTATTCCATTGCATTTCATGAGCCTCTCCAATGCAATTACCATCTTTCCACTCTTGACCAATGCTAATTCTTGCCCACATCAAGCCTGTATGTGAATCAGTCCAAATACCATATAAAAGTTCATCATTTTTGGTCTTTTGATTCTCTGCTTTTTTAACCTTTTTATTTAAAACCTCAATCTCTAATTTGTATCTCTGATTTAACTCTTGAGTAATTTGGTTTTCATATAGCAATTTAGAAATTTGCGACTCAGAATCTTGTACCCTTTTTTCTAAAGTCTCTACTTGTTGATTGAAACTATTAGTTTTCACCATAAGTTGCATAAAGTGATCAATTGCATTTAGCTCTGTTTCGCCAGTAAAAAAATCATTTAATAGATTTTTCATGTATTAATTCCTTACTGGACCTCGAACAGCTCGTACATGACGATAATTGCCAGAAAAATCTCCTCCAGAGTGAAAATTAAATAAATTTAAATATGCATATTTATCATTACCAACATACGTTGATGACCAATACCATCCTGATGTTGATAGAAGTGGATTAAATAAGATGTTTTGGTCATATCGATATTTTTTGCTACCTTCATCTATTAGCGATTTAAGTTCATTAATATTGGGTAACCGCCAATCATCAAAACCTGCCAATTTAAAACCTTGACAGGCTGTTTTTGCAGCACCTAGCGTTAATTCTTTTGCATTACCAGAACATTCTCCATTTTCCCATTCTTGACCTATACTGATTCTTGCCCACATCAGTTTAGTTTCTGGATCTACCCATACACCTTTAGATAATTCATTATTTAAATCAACCGCCATTTTGGGATCTTGTGTGGAAACAAATTCTGCAATCCCTTCACCAGAAGAAACGATATCACCTTCATTTTTAATGATTCTTTTTATAAAACCATTGTCTGGCGCAACAAGCTCTAAAATCACTGTATCTGTTTCAATTTCACAAATAACATCCATTTTTGACACAAATTTCCCAGCATCAGTATGCCAAATATTCAACATACCATCAGTAATATCATCTGGATATATAGGAGCTTGGATAAGACATATCTGAAAATCATCATTTAAATCTTCATCTTTGCTTAAAAGTTTTCTATCTATACTTTTATCTGCATGTTTTTTTTCTTGAGAATTAAACTTTTGTTTTAATTTATCAATCTCTTGTTGATACTGTTTTTTTTCTTGACTAAATAAAATTTCTGTCTGAATTAATCTTTCCTTTAATATTTCCACTCTTTGCTCAACACAATAGTTTTTTGAGAGCAGTCGCAAATAGTGATCAACCAAACTGAACTCACTTTGACCCAATAAATCTGCTAATAATTTTGTTTGGTTATCCATTGTTTTACCCTAAATTAGCCATTTGATGTTGATAATGATCTTCATAACGACTCTGTAATACAGACAGTTTTAATAGTGTTGCAATAAATTTTTCTAGACTTAATGAATACATCTGTTGCTCTATCACTTGTGTCACTAAATCAAATGATGTGTTAAAAACACAACCTACAATTTTAAAATATTCTGGGGAAATATTTTTTGATAAATATGACTGTAAATCATCAATGTCTGGAGTGACCAAACGAATGGTATTTTCTACGATTTCAATATATTTATTAAAATTTTCAGATATAATAGATAAGTTGGCTAACCAATACTTATTCCACCATTCATACAAAGGATGCTCCTCGAATAATGGAGCATACATTTGCAACTCTTTGAGTACCTCTATATTAGGTACTTCAATCTGCCTTAACCATCTTTCAGTTAGACGTTCAGCTATTTTCTCTTGAGATAGGCCCAGTAAACGTGTCATGTTCATATTTTGAATAAACTGACCATCTATACAAGCTAAATTCAAAATCTTTTCCATCCTACGTATGTTTTCAATTTGCTTAAAGATAGTTTTGCGAATATCCCAACTATCAGACCAGTTTAAAATTTGTTCTGCATAACTTTGAGCAAACTCAAACTTTTCTATACCTATCGGATTTAATAATTCTTGCCAAAAAGAAGTTCTAAAATCTTCAATATCCTTTTCAGACATTTCGGCAAAGTCTAAAGCTTTGATTTTTAGCTCTAATTGTTGAGGTTCAAAATATAGTGCTTGCCACTGTTGCAATACACGCTCTTTCATACGCTGAGATAGTCGCTGTTGGCTATCTTTCTGACAATGTGTAATCACAATATGCAAGTGTGCTTTGCCTGTAAGAAACATCGCATCACCTAGTGCTTCTAAAAAATTGTCCAGCTTAGCTTTATTAATTTCACCATCCAAACGATTCGCATGACAAACATAGATAATTGCAAGATTATACTCACCCACAAAATATTGATGTGCATCTTTTTCAGCAAGCGCATCATCCCCTGAATTCCATCCAGGCGTATCAATTAAGAATAGTTTTTTCGGTTGATTATCTTCTGTATAACCATCGCCTTTTGCTAGGATAAATTTAGGTTCATCAATTAATAACCGCAAACGGTAATCTTCTGGTGAATAGTTTATAACTTCTGCGCGAGATGGAAATTGTACTAATTGTTTAATGATGGTTGCTTCATCATAATCTTCACTTTTTTCAATCAAATACAACTCATCAGTTTGACCATAACTAATTTCGAGTTGGAGTCTAGTTTGTGCTTCTAATGAACTAATAGGCAGATATTTTTCAGGAATTTTATTGGCTAATATTTCACGAATGACGCGTGTTTTTCCTGCTGAATACTCGCCAACTACACGTGCTGTTAATACTCCATCCTCAATCTGTGCATGACCATTTCCCATTTTTTCAGAGAAATGCAACATACTATCTATGACTAACTGAGTTTTTGTGAAAATGATCGTATTGTCCATTAACAGCTTCCTTTATGTAATTGAGACAATGCGGATTGAAGCTGCATTTCTTCTTGCAATAATGTATCAAGGACTCGTTTTTTATCTATTGGCAATTGATTAATCTGTTGTTCAATTTGTTGCATCTCTTCCATTCTGACATCTACTTGTGCACCAATAATATTTTGCCAATAATTTTTTAGGTATTGTTCAATGTACTTTTCAATACCCTGTATTTGACTATCAAATTGCGTTAGCCATTGTCGTAATGCACGTTCACAATATGTTTGCAAAATTTTAATTTGTTGCTGCTCACGCTGTTGTTGAGCCTTTTTCTGTTGATCTATCAACTCATTTTCTGCCTCAACAATTCGCTGTTCGATACGCTGTATTTCCTTTTTTTTCTGATCTAAGGCCAAACCTTCTAATGTATGCAAAGAAAGGAGTTCCTGCTTACGTTGTAAATCATCATTTAACTGTTGGATATCAGCTGTTATTTTCTGTGCTTGTGCATCCACCTTTGCTTGAATATCAGGATCAGGCATCAAAATAATCTGAGAAGAATCATTGAATAATCCTCCTATTTTTTCAGTCCATGTCGCCACTGAAAGTAAGTTAAGAAGATTACCCGCAGCGGATGGTGGTATTTTCTCAACTGTTTCCTTTGCAATTTTTGCATTTTTCTGAACTGTAAGTACTGTTTTTACAGTCTTTTCGCTCAGCTTAGCCAACTTCCCTGCTTTTGATAAAGCAGTGGCAGGCAGGAAAAATAAAGCCCAATCAATTGTTTCTCCAATCGTACGCCCTATTTCTGAGCCCGATGTATCATAAATTCGATGTTCTACTTTCGGTATATGCTGTTCTAAAATTCCCTGTCTATACCGTTGTAAATCTGAAAGCTGTTCTTCTAGTTGTTTTAATTCTGCTTCTGATATTGTTTCTTCAGTTAATGCTGACTGATCTATAGCTTGTTTTTGTACCTCTAACTGCTGTTTTAACTGTTCTAGAGTCATAGCTAGAAACATATCTTGCTCATCGACAGGTGCTAATTCTGGTAGCCTTAAATTTAGATCAACCAAGGTACTTTCAGGCAACTCTACTTTTCCAATTTCCTGCATGAATTCTCGAACAGTTTTGATGACTTCTGCAACGAATAAACGTACAAACTGCGAACCTTGATTAATAAATTCATCCCATTGTGGTTTATTATTTTGAAGTGTTCTCAATTCAATTTTTAATTTATTTCTATGAACGTTGACCATATCTGTAAATTGCTTTTGCAGATTAGTTTGTGAATCATTTTGCTGTTGATATAAATCCTTTTTTAGTTCTATAAGTTTATTTTTCTTATCTAAAAGATTTTCATGCAATGTTTGAGCCTGTTGCTCATCTAGAATTTGATTAGCTTGTTGCTGTTCTTTGTTGTATCCCAAAAAATTTTCTAATTGTGGATGTAACTCAGCGATAAACCGTTTGGTTCGAATGGTGAAACTTTGTTCTTTTGCTTCTTTGATAAAGTCTAATATTAAATGGTGATTGAGCCCTTTATGATGCGTGCAAATTAAAGGACCGTTATAACCAGTTCTATCCTTGATTTGTCTCAACCACTTATCCAGATCGGGTGTTTTCTCCCCCAAACTTAATGCATGTTGCACTTCATCCCAACGATTCACCACTACAAGCAAATGTTTACCGTATGATTGAATTAACTTAAGAGTCTCTATATCTGATACTGTAACACCGCGTGGTGCGACAACATATAAAATAACATCCGCCTGTTGAATTTGTGCAACTGTATGTGAATAATGCCGTTCAGAGACTGAGCCTAAACCTGGTAAATCAACGATAATTAAGTCTTTCAACCAATTTTGAGGTAAATTTAGTATTACATACTGCGCATCATGAGGGGCATTCACAGTTACATGACTGAATGTTTCAAAATCAATTTCTACACTACTTTTATCAGTGTTTATAAGCGATATTTCTTTCTCTTCCGCATATTGAATTAATGTAGGTAAAGCTGTTGCTTCTTCTTGTGCTGTGTAAAGCCAACGATCACCTAACAGAGCATTTAATAAACTACTTTTACCCACTGAAAATGCACCTACTAGTGCCATCTTTAATCTCTTTTCTTGTGGATTTAATTGTTGCCATACATCTTCTACAGTATTTTTATATTGTTCTGGAAGCGCGTCTATAACATTTCTGACAATTTCACATTCTGTCATCTTCATTTCCTTTACCCTTACTTATGCGCTTTCCAAGGCATCTTGTGTCATAACGACCAAAGTCTGTGTTTCAGATAGACCTTTTGACAGCTCCTGTTTACGAGCATCTATTTTAGATTGCCCCTGTTCAATCAGTTCTTGAATCTGCTTACGCTGTTTCAATTTGGCATTTAATGGCTCTTCTAGCTGTTCTTTTACTTGCATTTTCAGCAACTTTAACTGTTCATCAAATATTTGTTGTATATGTGGTTGTACCTGCTCTTGTAACTGACGTATGAACCGATTCAATACACCCGATGTATTTTGAATTAAGCGCTGATGAGTATCTTCAATTAACTGCTGTCGGCTCGCTTTTACTTGGTCTTCAATACGTTTCCTTTGGCGTTCCACTTTTGCAACTTCTTGCTCATAGCGTTGTTGAATGCGTTCTGAGCTCATACGTTTACGACCCTTTTCTTCTTCTTCCCGCTGTATTTTTTCCAGGAAACTCTCCCTATTTGCGATTGCTTTTTGGGCCTCGCTATATTCTCTTTCCCACCTCAAAACATTTGTATCATCATAATCAACATAATTAACTTGCTTGGTAAAGCCCAACCAGCCAAAAATACCCCAACTTGGCTCCTCTCTAGTACGTGTAATTTGTTGTGCTTGTGGACGTCCACCTAAACTTGCGCGACCTCTTTCCGCACGCAATAAAGCATTTTTTGCATTTTCCAAAGCCATAGGGCTCGCTTGATTATTTAGAATGTCGTTTTCCAATTTTTCAATATCTTGTCTTTTCTTTAAAATTTCTTGCTCTAATCTTGTTTGTTCTGAAAAATAATCATTTATTGCACTAAAATCGACATCAAAGCTTAAGTCTAGACTTGGAAGGCTAAAATTAATTCCAGATATACTATTTTTTAATTGTGCAGCATGACTTTCTAATTCTTTTGCATAATCAACACGCAAGTCTGACAATTGCGTATCTATATTCTTACCTTGCTGTTGCATTGCATTGTTTACGTCTTCAACAGCATTTTCATATTGCTGCTGAAGCTGGCTTGGTAATTGAATATTACTATTGCCTTGGTTAATTTGGCTTTCGATATATTTAATACTAACTTGGACTTCAATATCATTTTTTAAATCTGTCAAAGGAAGAATTAGCTGTTCCTTCAAATCAGAAATCAAGTATTGGGCAACCCGATCATGCTCTATTTTTGCATTATCATTGGTCATTTTAAGTTCTTGTTGAAGATTTTTAATCTCTAAATCTAACTTCTCGCTTTCTCGCTGCCTTTCTGTAATAGTTTGATTTGATTCAAGTTGCTCAAGCTCATCTTTAATAGCAATGATTAAATCATTTTGGACGGTCACAAGTGTATGCAATGGTTTTTTATATATTTCGTCTAAAGCTTCACCAGTTGATAGCATTTCACTGATGCGTTGCGACAATTTATCAATATTTGATTGGCTTTTTTTATTTTCATCCTGAGACAGTGCCCATGCAGCACTCACCCCAATCAAATGATCACTATTGGTCATGATCTCAAGATCATTCTCAGAAACATCCTCTAAATTTTTTTTAAAATTGTTTTTTACATGCTGATACTTTTGAGTTTCTCGTTCCTCCAATGTTTTTTGTTGATCAAAAGGATCCTGAGGCTCTAATACACTATCCCACATATTTACAACTGTTAAGAATTTATTGAAATTCTTACGAATAGTCTTAGATAAAAAATTCCACTCAGTTGCATTACCACCCAATTGCTGCGTACTCTGCACCCATATAGCAATGTGTGCCTCATCAATCGCTCTACGTGTGATACCTTCATGATATTCAATAACAGACTGTAATCCTGGTGTATCAATGAGTACTAAACCTTGATCAAGCAATGGATGTGATGTAAAAATCTCAATACGGTCAAGCTGTTGTCTAGCACTAGCATGTGTAGTATCTAATTCCGTACTCCATTTTTCCAGGATTTCTTTATCGTTTTCTAGCCATTGAATATCTTGAGAATTACCGTCTTGAAAATGAATACGAATAAATCGTTGATTAACTCCTTCAGGCAACTTTCGTACAAAAGTATTTATTGCTGTTGTTGCTTCTTGAGCTGAACGCAATAATAAAATGTTTAATAATGCATTTACTAATGTAGATTTTCCTCGTGAAAATTCACCTATAACAACTAATTTCACCTCTTCACCAGAGTCTAGTGACTTGTGAATATCATCAAATTTATTAATTACATGTGTAAGTTCTTGCTGGCCAAACTTTTGAAATAGTTCTTTTGTTTGATTTAAATAATTTACAGCATCCTGAATTTTGTCTTTTCGATCCTGTAAACCTTTATTTAAGTAATTAACCACCCAACAACCCTCAATACAAAATTATTTTTAATAAATATGAGAATACCACACCATTTGATTTATTTTTACAATTTAAGACACTGTTTTATATACAAAATAATTATAATTTAAAATAAGTTTTAGACAGTAGTTATGAAGGTTGAGATGGTGGCAGCTTAATCCATCATTTAAACAACTAATTTTTAAGTATTTTATATATTAAATGTTACCCAAATTAACCCACTCCTAGAGATACAAAACCATAAACGCTAAATAGTCTGACCAATTAAATTCCCAATAAATAACGAATGTTTCCCTTCAAGACTTTCATCCAAATCAAAAGGAATCACCCTTAACATAGAGTTACCATGTTTAAACCTCATGATTGGCAATGCTTGATCAAACTCACCCTTGCGTGTCGGATAAACCATCACAATTTCATGTTCAAGACCTAAATAATAAGCACTGTAAGCAAACATTTGCTGCACATCGCCATCTTTAATCCCAAATTTAGCTTTAATATCTACTTGATCAAGTAACTTCCATTTGGTATCTAAAACCTTAATGTCATGACCTGATTTATGTTGCATGTAAATATCAGGTTTCAACTTAAACATTAATCGTCCATTTTGCTCACACATATAACGATCTTGTTTTTGTAATGAGACATTCCATTCAGGCAATAATCTTTGGATTTTACGGCCTACATAAACCTCGAATAGCCTTTCCATAGGGAATAACAAACTCATTCCCCTTGCCACACCATGAGTAGAGACAGGTATATACTCGCCTAGAATGAGCTCAGTCCAAGGTTTAATCTGTTCATACAACGCTAACAAACGTCCTGACTGCCACTGCCTAAAATCATGTTTGATATTCTGGCTTCTCGGAATTTCACCTGTCATTAAACGCAGTTCTTGAGCTAACTTCCAATTCGATGCATCTTTGGTTTTTTTACACACCACTTCAAGTGCTGTTCGTATTAAGCGATTCTCTGCTCGATTAATTTCATAAACATCATGCTCGACTGGAAAGATATGTCGTCTTGATGGTGGCTGACGCATATATTGAACGTGCTTTAATTGCCCCCTTAAAAACTTTTGTTGCTCTTGCACACGGTTATAATCAAATCGTAAACCGCGTTGTACCAAGTTTTCAAAACATTTAAGAAATTGCTTGATGATCCATTCATGCAAAGGTTTCACAAATTTATTTAATGACGCTTCACCCGCTTCTCTATAATTGATATCTAGTGCAGTACGAAGCATACACTGTAAAAGAAGGCGTTCCTTTTCAACAACCTCTTCTACACTTTGCTCCTCACCAACCACAATATGCTTTGGCAAAATCTCAATGCGAGTTCCACATTGAGTTTCGATAATACCTACATATTGATCAAGCTTAATTTTCTTACGTCCAGCCAATTCAAATATTTTCGCACCGTGCTTTGAAAATGACGCAGACAAATCACAAATGGCATCAAAAGCACTTTGACTGATATAAGCACAATCTAAATTATTAGAGGGATGGTTAGCAAACTCAACACACAGATATGCGTATTCTCGAACCGTAATGTCCTTCATCACGAGGCCACCTGAGTTCCTAGAATTTTTTGATAACTCGCTATCGCATCAAAAGCATCTTTTTCAATTTTCCAAACTGCTTTTTGATCTAGGTATCCGAACTCTTCTAATACATCTGCAGGAAATAATGCCGAAATTGAAGAATCACGATCTTTACTCAGCATACCATTTCGATTTAGCACCAAATCAATTTTTCCCCAATCATCAAAGAAATACTCTTGAAGTTGCGGAATGATCTTTTGCTTAAATATTTCTGCCAAATGAGACAATGAAGGTGTTTTATTCAATGACATAAAGTTTGCATGCCCTATAACATGATCTCGGTCTAATAACACTTCAATACGTTGATTGATAACTTTCAATAATTCACCAATGTTCAAACTATCAATTGAGATATCTTTTAATAGCTCTGGCTTAGGTGGCATTTCAATGAAAGTAAAACGACGACGTAAAGCGATATCTAAACCAGTAAGGGACCGGTCGGATGAGTTCATCGTACCGATAACATAAACATTTTTTGGCACACCAAATTCTTTTTTAGAATATGGCAAAGTAACCCTTAGCTCCTCATCAGCATCTAATCGCTTTGAGTCCTCAATTAAGGTAATCAGTTCACCAAAAATACGAGAGATGTTGCCTCGGTTAATTTCATCAATAATTAAAATATACGGATCTTGATTTTGTTCTTCTTGATCCAAAAGATAACCAGCCTGATTAAGTGCTTCTAACAAGTCATTCCAAGTAAAACGCCACAAACGATACATTGTCTTTAATGTCAGACCAACTCCATCATTGAGCTCACGAATATTGAATGCAATATCCTTCAATATCCAATTTACCTCTCTACAATGCAGATAGTCCTCTCGAACTGCATCTGGTCGCTGTTCATCAAAGAAATAATCACCCGTTATTATAGCTATACCACAAATTTCACTTGTACTTTTAAGACAAAGTACGACATCACCTACTTCTACACCACTTACAAACTGTTCAAGTGTATGATGATCTGTAACACTGAATTGCTGATAGTCTTCACTATATTTGGTCTGTTCATCCAATAAGCTACCTGTTTCCCCCCAACCCACGCGTATTTGACTATTTTCAAAACAATATTGTCGCGTAGATTGATCGCCTATAGAGAGTTTCCAAACACTTGCATTGGATCGCACTCCAAAATCTTTCATCACCTTTTTATTTTCTTTAGCACGATCACATATTTTTTTGAACACGCCTGATTTCACATCATAACTTAACTGACCTTGTTCAGTTTCTGCACGAATTCCCTCAACAAAATCTTCATAACTAAAGCTCTGATGAAAAGTCACAAACTCGATCCGCCCCTCTTTTTTGAATCGGTCAAAGCGATCTTTTAACCTTTTTCTTCCATCAGGTTGTTTTTCTTCTAATTCAATTTCATCTAGTGTCTTGTTTTGTAAAATAGCTAAGGCATGGTTAATGCTCTGATAAGTTTTACCGGTTCCTGCTGCACCGAATAAAATACGGTTTAAAGCGTGTTCTGATTCTTTCATATTTGCTGTTTCCAAATTTTCATTTAATTTTTTAGATTTCTTTTTGCCAATTTCAGTCGCTCTTTGCTCAAAAATCTGCTCACTTAACTGCTTCACATAATCAAAATAGGAATGCTGAGCTCTATCAGCCTCAACTTCTTGGTAGGTGGCTAAGTAACTAAATGCTGAGGATTTTACCAAGCGCTCATATCCTGCTCTTTTGAAGTCTTCTTTGGTAAAAATCGGATAAATATTCGGCTGGGTAAAATCCTGATATACAAATGCAATTTTCCACTTTAATGCACTATTAAGCTCTATTGTTTCAATTTCAGCAAAATCTCCCTGTCTTGCTAATTCAGCAATGCGCAGCACTCGGTCTTTAACTGTCTCAAATGCTTCATCAAAGGTCTGACCAAATTTCTTGTCCCAAGCAAGTTTATTTTCATATCGATAAACTTCATGCTCTCTCGCTTCTTTTTTTTCATCCGCAGGTTTCCATACATGAAAATTATTTCCATAGGTCTCGCCCATACTGATGTCAAATAAATCTAAGTAACGCGCAAAGCTGTCATATTGTTTTGCATGGTAATAATCTTTAAATTTTAGTTTTTGAATACTTTCTAAAGGCCATAATGATAAAAACTGCTCAATGCGCTCTTCAGTACTGCCGGACTCAGGAAGCTCATACCAATCACAAAGACTTGCTAAATCCTCCTCATTTGAAATTTTGATCAGCACACTTGGGCGTGCTATACCTAAGCGATCACTATAATTTTCTAAATGATGATTACGTTTTTCAGCTATTCCATAGATACGGTCAATTTGGTTAAAAAAATCAATTTGTGGCAAACATTCTATAAATAACTTAGCACTGTATAAGTTTGGATCTAGAGCGATTTCACGGTTTTGGTTATTTTTAAAAACCTGAATGTGTGTGGACCCCCTAGCAATGCCATAGCGTTTTTCTAAATATTGAATTGCTTGTATTGCTGAATATTTCTTACCATTTTTAACCCAAGCATCAAATGATAGCTTGGCAAAAGAATAACTATACTTTTGTTTTATTTCAGCTAAACATTTTTGATATTCCTGCCATGCTAGACTATAAGTCTTGGTATTTTTAACTTTATTTGCTTGTGGCAATTGTACATTTTCTAAATAAAGTGCTGTTTGACCATCAATAGGCAAATATAATTCTGGTGCATACCAAAACAGGCCTTGCGTAAGCTTTGAAAAACCAACGGAATGTATAGACAAAATGTCTTGGAACATTTGTGATGTAATTTTAGATGGATCATCTATACATTCAAATAGATTCCACAACAGATCAACATCATCAGCTTTACGATGATATTTATAGGGAAAAAAGAGTGCTGCCGTTCCATGTGCAGTCGGTACACCTGAAAAATTTTCTATCTCGACATTTAACAGGTCTTTGCCCAAAATTTTATTTACGAATTCAGCACGTCGGCTCACATTTGGGAATTTATTAATAAGCGACAAAAATGAAAATGGGTCCATTTGCTCTAATGGAATTTTGGTGTCTTTAGGATTTTCATCTGCAGGCACAGCAATGCCAGCATCTTTAAGCATGGTTATAAGTTCTTTTTGATTATAACGATAACCTTTTACCAACTCTTTTATTTCTTTAAATGCTTTGATCCAATCGTAGTTTTCTTGGTGTGCCACATGACCCTCTTGGTAAAAAACCTAATTTATTAAAATACATGAACGTAGTAACCAGTCTAACTGATTTCTTATATTTAAAAAGCCACGTTATATAGATATATCTCTACCAAGTCACCTCAACGCGACACATATTGATGCAACTTCACACAACGTTCTCACTTTTGATCTACTAATCCAGTTTTAGAAATTTCTTTCAACTCTTTTTTTGCTAATATTCAGTTCAACTTCCGCTTAAGCTTTTATATTGCAGTTACTATGGCTATTAAAAAATCAGAACTCTATTCTTCTCTCTGGGAAAGCTGTGACAACCTTCGTGGAGGCATGGATTCAAGCCAATATAAAGATTACATTTTAGTTTTACTTTTTATTAAATATGTCAGTGATAAAAAAGAACAATTAGATTTTATTGAGATTCCAGAATCGGCAACTTTTAATGCCATGATTGAGCTCAAGGGTAATGCTGAGATTGGCGACCTGATTAATAAACAAATTGTTGCCCCACTTGCCGAAGCCTGTGCGCTGAATGTTAAGGCAATGCCTGACTTTAACGATTCAACCAAACTTGGTGATGGTCAAGAAAAAGTAGATCGTTTAACTGACCTTATTGCGATTTTCCAACGTCCAGAACTTGATTTCTCCAATCATCTTGCCAATGGCGATGACTTACTTGGCGATGCGTTTGAATATCTCATGGGTCATTTTGCTTCTGAAAGTGGTAAGAGTAAAGGTCAATTCTATACACCAACAGAAGTCAGCCGCATTGTTGCCTCTATTGTGGGAATTGATGAATTTGAAGCACGTGGTGACACCACAGTTTATGACCCAACCTGTGGTTCAGGCTCACTCCTGCTTCGTGTCGCTGCTAAATCTAACCGTGATGATATTTCTTTATACGGCCAAGAAAAAGATGCTTCGACAAGCATTTTGGCACAAATGAACATGTTCTTACATGGTTCGCCAACGGCAGAAATCCGCCAAGGCAATACCCTTGCAACGCCTAAATTTCTTGTTGATGGTGAATTACAACGCTTTGACTTCATTGTTGCCAATCCTCCATTTTCAGATAAAAAATGGTCGATGGGCTTAGATATTTCGACCGCTGATGCAGATATCTATGGTCGCTTTGAAGATTTTGGTGTTCCTCCATCAAAACAAGGTGACTACGCTTACCTGCTTCACATCATCAAATCATTAAAATCGACTGGTAAAGCGGCATGTATTCTGCCTCACGGTGTTTTATTCCGTGGTAATGCCGAAGCAGATATTCGCCAAAAATTAGTCGATTATGGTTTTATTAAAGCCATTATTGGTTTACCTGCAAACTTGTTCTACGGTACAGGTATCCCTGCTTGTATTATCGTCATTGATCGTGAACATGCCGCGGCACGTAAAGGCATTTTAATGATTGATGCAAGCCAAGGCTTTATTAAAGATGGTGCAAAAAACCGTCTGCGTGAACGAGATCTGCATAAAATCATTGATGCGTTTAAACATCCTGTAGCGCATGATGAGCGTTATGCTCGTATAGTCGGTTTAGATGAAATCATTAAAAACGGCTATAACCTGAATTTGCCACGCTATATCGACAATAGTGAAGCTGAAGATATTCAAGATATTGAAGCGCATTTACAAGGTGGTATTCCAAATGCAGATATTGAAGATTTAGCTGACTACTGGAAAGTTTGTCCTCAGCTTAAAACTAAACTGTTTAGTCCTCTACGTGCGGGTTATGCTGCGCTTAACTGTGCGACGCATGAAGTAAAAAGCTTTATTAACCAAGATGCTGAGTTCATTGCATTTAAAGAAAAAATGCAAGCGCATTTCCAAATCTGGGCAGATCAAGCAGAAGTCAAACTTAAATCACTCAAAGCCAATGAATTTGAGCCTAAAGAATTAATTACTGAACTATCAGAATCTTTACTTGCTCACTATAAAGGGCAAGATCTTGTTGATCATTACAGTATCTACCAAATTTTGATGGATTACTGGGAAGGCATTATGCAAGATGATGCTTATATCATTGCTGCCGATGATTGGAAAGTCAATGCTGAACGTATTATTGAAACTGTTAAAGCTAAAAAACAAGGCGGTAAAGATCAAGTTAAAGATAAAGGTTGGAAAGCTGATCTCGTTACAAAAGAAAGCGTAATCAATCGTTATTTCAAAGACCGTCGTGATGAGCTGTCACGTGAACAAAATAAGTTAGATGAATACATGCAAGCGCTCACTGAGCATGAAGAAAATCATTCAGGTGATGAAGATATCCTTGAGCAAGGGATTAAAGAAAAAGATGTAAAAGAACTTTGGCAGGCTGAAATTTTAGACGCTGCACCAAAAGCATATGCGGCTGATTTCCGTCAGTATGAAAAAGCGCTACAACAAGAAGAAATGGCGAAAACTGAGTTAGCACAGCTTGAGCTTGCTCACCCTATTGTGCGACAGATGGTCAAAGATAAAATTAATACGACGAATAAAATTAAAGCATTTGCTGAAAATCAAGCTCAAGAGTTGGTCGATATTATTTTTAACTACGATGAAACGTTAAAGTCTTTAAAAACAGCTCAACGAACCATAAAGACCAAGTATGAGATCTTTGATTCAGGTATTTCGGCAACGTTAAGTAAAAATGAAGGTGCTGACTTATTTGATAATTTTGATAACTTGTCTGTTCTTTACCGTTGGTTAGACTTAAGCAATAAAATCAAAACTGCTAAGAGTAAAGTTAAAGAGCTGTTTACAAAGCTCGATGACGATACCTATGAATATTTCTTTACTTTAACCAAGTCTGAAATTAAGGAATTGGTGACTGACGATAAATGGCTTGCCGATTTAGCCAAACAAATTAATGCCGATGTTGAGCGTGTGGCACAGCGTTTAACCGTGCGTGTACGTGAATTGGCGGAGCGTTATGAGTTTACTTTAGGGCAACTAACCCAAAGTGTTGAAGATTTAGAAAAGCAAGTTGAAGCTCATTTAGTTGCGATGGGGTTTGAGCTATGAGTTCGATATCAACTAAAAATCTACCAGTTGGTTGGTCAGTAGCTTATGTTGAAGAAATAGCGGACATTAAAAGTGGGAAACGATTACCTAAAGGAATTGGTCTTACCGAATCTGATAATGGTTACCCTTATATCCGTGTAGCAGATATGGCTAACGGAACTGTGGATTTAAACAATATTATGTTTGTTCCAAGAGAGGTTGTAAAGTTTATTAAAAAATACATTATTACAACCAATGATATTTACATCTCTGTCGCTGGCACATTAGGGCTAGTGGGTATAATCCCTGATGAGCTTAATAATGCTAATCTTACTGAAAATGCAAATAGATTAACCAATTTAAAATGCAATAAACTTTTTCTACTTTATAGTTTACAAACTGAAAATATTAAGCGCACCATTCAATCTGTTCAAACTCTTGGGGCACAACCTAAACTCGCGATTGAACGTATTAAAAAGTTTGAAATTATACTCCCCCCTACAGTAGAGCAACAAAAAATCGCTCAAGCCTTAACTGATGCAGACAATTATATTTCTGCATTAGAAAAACTCATCGAAAAGAAAAAGATGATCAAAGAAGGTTTAATGGTCAATCTTTTAACAGGTAAACAGCGTTTAAAAGAGTTTTTTTTTAATGAGGATGGTACGGCAAAAGGCTATAAAGACTCTGAGTTAGGAAAAATTCCTGAAGATTGGGAAATTGGAAATTTAGGCAACTTAACCACACTTAAAGCTCGTATTGGTTGGCAAGGTCTAACCGTTGCAGAATATTTAGATCAAGGTGACTATTATTTAGTAACAGGTACTGATTTCAATGAAGGCTTTATTGATTTTGAACATTGCCCTTATGTAGATAAATCAAGATATTCACAAGATCCTAATATTCAACTTAAAAATAACGATGTTCTTGTCACAAAAGATGGCACCATTGGGAAAGTTGCTTTTATCGAAAATCTCGACTTACCTGCTACTTTAAATAGTGGAGTATTTGTAATTAGACCAATCGGTTCAGGTATCAATAGTAAATTTCTTTATTATATTTTGATGTCTAAATATTTTGATGATTTTTTAAAAAAAATTACTGCTGGATCAACGATCACTCATCTTTACCAAAAAGATTTTGTTCATTTTGATTTTGTTTTACCAACTTTAGAAGAGCAGAACTCAATTGTCAGCTGTTTATCTAACGTGGATCACGATCTTATGATTCTAGAGAGAAAGCTAAAGAAAGCTAACAATCTTAAACAAGGCATGATGCAAAAACTACTCACTGGCGAAATTCGTTTGGCCTAGAGCATTTATAAAATTTAGGGGGAGTAATACACAACATGACTTTAGACACAATTAATATGGACTATACCGTAAACAATGAAGTACATACCCAACAACAAGTCATTGCTGTATTACAAACCCTAGGATTTAGCTATTTAGGTAACTGGCGGTACCGTGAAAACAATAGCAATATTGAACCTGAATATTTAACCGAATTCTTAAAATCTCAAGGTCATTCAGACCATGAAATCAGTAAGGTTTATGACGAGTTAAATAAAGTCTTATCAAATAAATACGATGGCTTATATGAAGTCAATAAAGCCTTCTATGGCAAATTGCGTATGGGCATCGGCGTTAAAATGAGCGCCGAAGAAAATGAAAAAACTATTTTTCTCATCGACTGGAAAAACCGAGCCAATAACCGCTTTTATGTGGCTGAAGAAGTCACGCTTAAAGGCGTTGAAGCAGAACGTCGTCCTGACCTCGTGTTATACATTAATGGTATTGCCATTGGTATGATAGAGCTAAAACGTGGCAGTGTGTCACTCGGTGAAGGTATTGCTCAACTGGTCTCCAATCAACAAGCTGAGTTTAACCCTTGGTTCTTTAATACCACACAACTTTTAATTGCAGGGAACACTTCACAAGGCTTGCAATACGGAACGACCCTCACCCCATCTAAATTTTATTTAAACTGGAAAGAAGATACAGACGTCGAAGAAGATAATATTCTGTTTAAATATTTACGTCGCTTATGTAACAAAGACCGCCTATTAGAAATCATCTACGACTGCATTATTTTCGATGCTGGCGTCAAAAAACTGCCTCGCTCACATCAGTATTTTGGTCTTAAAGCGGCACAACAATACGTCAATAAAAAACAAGGTGGGATTATTTGGCATACCCAAGGTGCAGGTAAAAGTATCTTGATGGTGATGCTTGCTAAATGGATTTTACAAAATAAACCCCATGCCCGTGTTGTCGTCATTACTGACCGTGACGAACTCGATAAACAAATTGAAAAAGTATTTACGCAATCAGGTCGCAAAGTCACTCGTGCAAGCAGTGGTGCAAACTTAATGAGTGCGTTACAAAATCCTGAGGAACGTTTACTCTGTACCCTCATCCATAAGTTCGGACAGCGTGATGTTGAAGATATCGATGCCTTCATTGCTGATCTTGCCAAACAAAAATCTAAAGTATTTGGTGAGGTGATAGTCTTTATTGATGAATGTCACCGTACCCAAAGTGGTGATTTACACCGCTATATGAAAGCCATCATTCCACAAGCCGTAATGATTGGTTTTACAGGCACACCGCTCCTGAAAAAAGATGCTAAAAATAGTTTAGAAGTCTTTGGTGGCTATATTCACACCTACTTATTTAAAGAAGCAGTAGAAGATGGCGTGATTCTAGACTTGGCATATGAATCACGTGATGTAGACCAATATATTTCTGATCAAGATGCCATTGACGATTGGTTTAAAGAAACCGTGCGCAACCGTAATTTAAATGAATGGCAAGAAGTCGAACTCAAAAAAGAATGGGGTACACGCCAAAAACTGAATAGCTCAGAGCAACGCATGCGTAAAATCATGCTTGATATTAATAATGACTTTATGCGCAGAATTCCACGCCTTAAAGAGCGTGGTACAGCCATTTTAGTCGCTTCGAGCATTTATGAAGCATGTAAATACTACAATTTAATTCAAGACAGTAACTCGCCTATTCTACGAAAGCGTTGTGCGCTGATCACCTCTTACGAGCCAAGTCCTGCAAAAGTCAGCAAGTCTATCGTAGATAGCCATACTGAAACTGAAGACCAATACATTTATGCAACCTATGAACAAATTTTGCAAAATGTAAAAGCTGAACCGCAAAAGACCAAGGCAGAAACCTATACCGATAACGCCAAGAAAAAATTTGTCGATCATCCAACAGAAATGAAACTGCTAATTGTTGTCGATAAACTTTTGACAGGTTTTGATGCGCCCTCTTGCTCGGTTTTGTACTTAGATAAATCGATGCAAGATCATGGACTGTTCCAAGCCATTTGTCGTACTAACCGTTTAGACAGTGTCGATAAAGAATATGGTTTAATCATTGACTACAAAAACCTATTTCAGAAAATGGCAAAAGCCATTGCCGTCTATAACTCAGAACTTGACACTTCAACAACTGAAGAAGCACAAATTGAGATTAAAAATCGAAAGATTATGGCAAAAGAGCATTTAGACAATGCGATGGAGCAACTCAATTTGTTAATGCAAATGGTGCAGCCAAATAAGTGTGAAGAAGATCGCTTAAAATTCTTCTGTGGTAACTCAGAAAACCCTAACGACCTTAAAGCGACCTATCAAAGACGTATTACGCTGTATAAGTCTGTTGCTACTTTCTTTCGTGCCTTTGCTAATACCAAAGATGAATTTGCTGAACTTGGCTATACGCCAGAAGAAATCAAAGAGATTAAAGCCAAAGAAGTCTTTTATTTAGATTTAAGAGAAAAGGTTCGATTACGTTCGGGGGAATATCTAGATCTGAAAACTTTTGAAGCAGATATGCGTTATCTCATAGACAACTACATCGATGCTAAAAATTCGGTAAAAGTCAGTTCGTTTGAAGATAAAACCCTCATTCAATTGATTGTGGAAACAGGTATTGCAGAAACCATTACCAAAAAATTAAACAATATGAAGGATCGAAACTCAGTCGCAGAAACGATTGAAAACAACATCCGAAGTACCTTAATTAAAGATCATCTCGCTGACCCTGCTTTCCATGCCAAAATGTCAGGACTCTTAGAAGAAGTGATCAAAATCCGTAAGGACAGCGCAGACCGTTATGCGGAATATTTAAAGAAAATTGAACAACTTGCCAAAGATGTACATTCAGGTACAGTAGTGAAAACCAGTGCCAAAATCGATACTACAGGTAAAAAGGCACTCTTTAATTTATTTAAACATGAAGAACAAGCTCTCGAACTACATGAATTTGTGCTAAATAATAAACCTGCAGGCTGGCAAACACATCCACTTAAAACATCAAAATTACGGAATATGATTAAGAAACAAATCCAAGATGAAAATTTATTAGATAAACTAATGGATGTATTCGCAGGACACGACGAGTTTAGATGATTATCCGCATTGGTGATATTACGATTGACTTAACGCTTAAAGATATTGAAAACATTCATTTAAGTGTTTATCCACCTGAAGGTGCTGTCAAAATGACGGCGCCTTCTTATGTGCCTGAAGAATCGTTAAAACTCTATGCAATCTCTAAACTATCTTGGATCAAAAAAGAACAAAAAAAGTTTAAGGAACAATCCAGAGAAACCAAACGTATTTATGTCGAACGCGAGAGTATTTACATTTGGGGACAACGTTACCTACTTAGCGTTGCAAGAGCCGAACGCCCATCTATTAAATATGACTCATTTAACATGGTCTTCTTTTGTCCAGAAGATTACGCCTTTGAGCAACGTCAAAGTTACGTAAATCGTTGGTATCGCAAAGAGTTACGTAAATTTGCTGAACCATTAATTATGCAATGGGCTGAAAAGCTTCAGGTTCAACCTAACAAACTACTTGTAAGTACAATGAAAACCAAATGGGGAAGTTGCAATCCCAAAGACAAAAATATTCGTTTAAATACTGAGCTTGCAAAAAAACCTAAAGCGAGCGTTGAATATATTATTCTGCATGAACTATTGCATTTACTTGAAGCAAATCATGGTGACCGATTTGTCAGCCTTTTAGATGAGCATATGCCCGATTGGCAACAACGAAAGCAAATGCTGAGCGAAATGCCGTTACATTTTGGTTAAATAATCAGTCAGTCTTGACTAATTATTTAACCATTCCATATAGCATAATTATTTTCTTTCCCCTGAGCATAAGCCCACTCAGCCACCTTATGTGAACGTTCTTTATCTGTTAAAAAACCGAGCACTGATATCCGATCCACAATAATCAAATTCTGCTCTTCATTTCGCTCCTGCCATTTATGCAAAAACTCATCAGATGCAAGTAGATTACTTTTCTTAGAATTACAGCTTGAATCTGCCAATACAAAATTATGCCCTGTGTCCGATGGATACATAGACCAAGGGATAAAATGATCAACAGCATAATTGCCTTTTCTCATCGGCTTGTTGCAGTAGAAGCATTTACAGTCCTGTAGCTCGACCAACACATTAGCCACAGCATTTAATTGGTTCCGACTCGGCTCAAACATGAATTGTTCAAGATTCGGCAACTGATTCAAAATAGGTGCATTGCTGCTGTTCTTACGGATATAGTCAATCCAACGTTTCTGACAAAGTTCTTCAATGATCTCACTGAATTGCCTTAAGCAAAACATGACTTGCGGTAGAAGAATAAGTTGCTTTCCACACCGATCAAGCTGATATAAAAACTCAAAATTTTGACCATTGATGTTTTGCAAGTAGCGGACTGGCATGTCTTTTACAGTGCGAGCGACATCTTTAACTAGCTTCAACCACACCAATGAATCTCGTCTTAACAATCCAAGGGATGAGTAACTCTGACGAAGCCCAATGATTCGATTTACAATCGCTGCTTGCTTACCATTATTCTGATTTAAGATGAGTTGGCCTTCATCATTAAAGGTATATGGCACTGCTTGCTTCCAATATAGCTCGATAAACTTCTCAGCAATATCCGTATATTCGAGTGATAGACTTTCACCTGAATCTTCACCTTTTTCAATAGCTAATCGGCTTAGGCTAATCAGCAATGCAAATTTATAGGTGCTACTAAAACTACCCGACTGCAAAATCAGCTGAATATTTTTAAGAAACTTGAGCTGTTCCTGCGCCGTAGGAATAAAATCAGCCATATTTTTTCCAAATCAGATTGAGCCATTTTTCTTGTCTATCAGGTCGCTGATCTACCGTGATCCATTGCTGGATCTGTTGAACATTATCAAACTGCTCAAGTAAAGCCTTCGCTTGTTCTTCATTCAAATCTGTAAATTGCCGACCATCCTTTTCTCGATCACTATCCCCATATTTGAAAGACATATAAAGCACACCATTTGGCTTGAGCGCACTCAGCAGTTTTCCAATCACTTCTTTTAAATGAGTACGCTCACAATGCAACAACGATGCGCACGCCCAAATTCCATCATAAGTTTCATAGTCATCAACCTCATAAAAGCTCTTCAACTTAATAGGAATACCTGTAAGTAGAGATGCTTTTTTAACGAGTTCTTCGGAATAGTCTATTGCATCGACCTGATAGCCTTTATTTTTAAAAGCCAGAGTATCTCGTCCTGAGCCACAGCCAACGTCAAGAATCCGAGCACCTTCGAGCAACTCAGCTAAAAATGGCTGATATAGGCTTTCCATATCAACTTCAAACGTTGAAGCTGTAAATTCTTCTGCATGCTTATTGTAGTAGTCTATTGTTTTCATTACGGACACTTAGGCTAAAAGACATTTTCAGTCTACAAGAAAACAAAAAAATAAGGGAGCTAAGAGCATCCCTTATTCTCGACTCGCCAACTTACTTTCAATCCATTGATGGATCTCATAAGCTGACCAGCCGATACGATTTTGAGTAATTTTAACTTTCTTTGGAAAAGTTGGATCGTAATAAGGTGAGTTTTCATCCATCATCTCGTAGATGGTAGAACGCCCCACACCGACAAATTCTACGACCTGCTTAATACTGATGAGTTGATTCATTTGAAATGTTTGACCGATAAACGCATTCATGAGGCTAGCTCCTAATCATTGATGCGAGCGGCTATTCGCTCAAATAATAGAGCTGGTCTGTAAAATTTAACGTTAGATATCTTCTCTCCTCTCGCTTAATTCACAGCTCTTACACTCTGCTGCAGCCCCTGCTGAATATCCTGTACAAATCCGTCAGGTGAAGTCTGTTGCTCCACAGTCCGGTTCTGTTCTTGTTCAGGGTAGTATTCCTCCAGTACGTCTAAACCTTCCTCCATATCTGTCTCAAACCGTGCATTGGCAAAACCTCGTCTGGCGATATGGTCTACCGCCTCTTGATAAAACCCTGTCTGCTTGCTCTGTTCATCAATTTGTTTGGCTTGAGTAATGGCATCATTTAGACTAATGCCCTCCCGTAAAGTCAGATCCACGTAATACACCGGCTGACGATAGCTTTGTGTGGTGCTTTTCCCTCTTAAAGTCAGTTGCAATGGTAGGCACGATAGTAAGCCTCCTGAAGCTGCATGGTAATAACTCAGTCGTGCAGCCAAAGTCCGAATACTGTTAAAGCCTGTGGTTCTAAAGATAAAGGTACCAAACTCATCCGAGTCATCCAAATTCACATGCAGGCGACCGTAGGGCTTGCAGTTGCCGCCTTGGGCCAATGGACAAAGATCAGGCGAAGGACATTGATGTTGCTCGACCCCTTGATTGGTTAAACGCTGGCATGTTTCACCGTTGCCGACACATACTGGACGGCCAGTCTGTCGATCAAACAAGCTATATTCTGCACGTAGGTTTAAATCTGGATCATTAAAGATCATTCTGACGGGGATTGTGCGTAGCTTTTGATTCGGCGTACTGGCTCGAAGCTGTTCATCCAGTGGATGTTTCACCCATCCTTCTTTGCTTTGAATCTGGGAAGTAATGGTGAACTGATCATCCTTTTCAGGTAGGCGTTTGCCATTCTTTTCTACTACCCGACCAATACTGATACGCCCCAGCGTAGGCGGTGTAATCGCTAAACCTTTAATCATTTTATTTTCCTCAATTTAATTTTTTACAGATCATCCAGCTTTATGTAGATCACCTGATTCAAGAAATATCTATATAGCTCGCTACAAAAGCCGCGACCGTTTAACACTCTATTCCTAGCGAATGGAGGGCGGGGAGCGGTTTTTGCGCCTCGCTATTTGAATGGGCTGAAACAGGCTAGTCGGTATAGATGTTGAATCGACGACCGCCTTGCTTCTGAAGTGGATAAAGCTCAATGAGTTCAGGCTGGTGCTGAAGCAATGCCTTGGTATTCAGACTGATGGAGTCCTTGGCTTTCTTCCACACCACAGAACCATGAGCAAAGGTGGCTCGTTCAGCATCTTTCATCAGCATTTGGATGTGATGCTTCAGCTGGTCAAAGCGTTCCTGCTTATGCTGAATCTCTTCTTTCATTTTGATGAGCTGATCGAACATCAAATTGGCATTTTCATTTTGCGAGAGATCTTCAACAGTCAAGGGTACATGCGCTGGATAGAGTTGAAGAATGGCTTTGGCTGCGGATTCACTGGCATCGACTGATGGCGGAGTATCCGTTTCTACACATTCCCAGAAATAACGCTCTGCCTGAATGATGTGTTGAATCACTGATTCAGACCGTGTCACTTTGAAGATTTTGGTTTCATGCCCACAGATCAGAACACAGACATGTGCAGCCTGTTTGCCTGTTACCGCAAGTTGGTGTTGCACCTGACACAGCACGTATAAAGGCACACCATCTCGCCACAATTTTGCTCCATGCTCACCTGCGGTTTTGCATTCCAGGATCTGAACGTCCTCACTACCGACCACCGTGTAATCCAGATTGGCTAACATGAAGTGTTTATCAGGATCAGGATGCTGAAGCACGGCATTGACTCGTCTCACTTTATTATTGGTACGCAGGCTGTAGTATTCCGCTACCAGTGGCTCTAGCTGTTTACCCCAGTACAACGGTGCAACGCCTGAGCTGTCATCATCAACGTTCTGCTGAGTTCGACCAGTTTTAATCATCCACAGTTCCAGCATTGACATGTAGGGATTCAATCCACATGCGGTTGCGGCATCACTACTGCCAATGCCTTGCTTACGCACTTCTAGCCATTCTTGGTAATCCATATTTTTAGTGTTGGCTAAACGTTTGGCTGTCGCTGTTCGTTTAGCTACGGTATTTGATTCATTCATCTCATTCGTAATTGGAAAATGAGGGAGTTGAGAGGTATTTATCGGTGCAATCTGATTCATGCTCTGATCCTTATAAATAGTGAGGTCTGTAAAATTTTCGGCATAAAAAAAGCCACATCTGGAGATGTGGCAAAAGGGGGTTTTCACTGGAGAAGGATCATCTGCATGCCCCTTAACCATTATTGTAATAGCACTGGCTTAAATGAAACTTAAACCACTAAGCGAAGCGCCTGTTCTAGTCCACGCTGCTTTAGCGCAGCACCTGCACCAAACCAGGCAGAGTCCAGACGGTGATCGGTACTCATAGCACGACGTTCATGGTCAGCAAACTCGGTGATTGAACACAGCAAACCATAGGCAGTATCTTTGGCTGAGCTGAGTTCTGCACCACGCCCCTGACCATTGAACATATCCATGACCTTATTCATGGCACGTCCATTCGGTTCAGACTTTTCTTTGGCTGGATTTGGAGTAGCGATATTGCGATAGAACTGAATGATGTTCTCCTCCTGGTCGATAACACTCATGTTGGTATTGTTAAAAACCGCATCAAAATAAGCAACAGCTTCGCCTTGGGTGACTTTACGCTGACTCAGCTGCTTCATCTCATACATGTGTTCATCCCATGCACGAACTGAGATGCCCAATTGTTGTTTGACTTTGTCCGCATCGAACTTAGTACTGTGTGGCACTTTCACCACACCAGCATTGCTACTTTGTCCACGTAAGGCTATCGCTAAGGTGTTATTACACACCACACGGATATTGGTGAACTGTGCTGTGGTGGCAAGTGTACCGTCACAGGCAGTTGCCAATAAGATATAACCATTACTGACATCCTTGCCCTTGAGTGCTGTGCTCTGTCCAGTTCGTGCCAAAGCCCAAAATTTCTTACCTCCTTTCAGTACACCAGCGGTTTCCAGCTCAAAGCCAGATTGCTCAGTCAGATCCCGGTAGAACTCCAGAATCTCCATCGGCTGAACTTCTTGATAACGCTGACTGACCACTGACAAGGGGGCATGAGTATCGGAACGATACAGTACCCGCTGTTCTTCATACGGCATGATGATGCTTTGCCCACGTTCATTCTGTGCCATGTAACTGACATTCGAGGATTCGATGCGCCAATCCATACCTGCTTGCTGGGCCCAGATTTCAATCGGCTGATTTTGAGTGAGTTGATTACCTAAGCCATGCCAAGGGGTATCACCGACATAAGCCATTTGTTCAAGTTGATGTGCCATAGTTAGTCTCCTTTTAATATCCGTTATAGACTTGAGGGGATTGACGTAAATTGGCATCAAAATGGTTTTTACATGAATGGCAATAGTACATAGGTTGATTAGTTTCATCATTCATTAACACCATAAACATCCCACTAATAACGATCCCTGCAATTGCCCCAATAACTGGGGGTAGATTGGTTGAACGAATTAGGTTTACCCCTAATGCTGACATTGTGGTAGGAGAAGTCAGTAAAGTTGAAACATCTGATACTGCTGGCACTCGTGACTTGATCCCAATCAAGCTGATCTGACTAGAATTACAAGATGGGCATTGTTTCATAATATATAGCTCCAAATAACGAAAAAGCCTGCTTTTGAAAACAGGCTTAAAATTCATTGATTTAATAGCTCAAAGTAAAAGAGCCATGACATTCATAGTGATGTTATATATTTGAAATAATTTAGCTTTAGATTCCTCTTCTCCAGCCAACATTAAATTGACCTGTCCCAAATGTTTTCATTTTAGGTAATTTGACTTTTAAAAATTGATTGGTTTTCTCAGGATTCACGAGATACATTGCCGCATTGATTGCATTAGCTACTTCACTGGCATTATTACGATAAATCATTCCCACTCCCAAAGAACCAAGATCTCTAAATTTGGCTTTATAATCCGGATAGTTGGATGTAAAAAAAGTCCCTTTTCCATTGAGAAGCTTCTGCCAATACTTACCCACTTCTAAACCTAAGTAGCAGTCATTTTGATGCTTGTGACCATCGTAGATCAGTAGTAAATGGCTGTGGTATCCTCGCTGCTCGCCTTGCTCTACTGCCCAGGCATATCCCTGTAAATCAGAAAAACAACCATCCTTATTGGATATTCTATTTCTCAAGGTTTTCATATATTGAGCATATTCAACCATTGATACGTCTATTGCTCCCTCCTCATCAAAATAAAGATCAACTCTCACAAAAAGTAATTTTGCATAATGCTGTGTGAGTTGATTTACATATTCTTTTAAAGACTCACGGTTCAAGACTTCCTGTCTTTTTAACTTTTCTGTATCTGCCTTCAGCGCAGATCCTTGGTCCTTTATAATCCCAATAAGAGCTTTAGTTAAATTATCATCTAAGTATATAATTATATTATAATTTATACCAAACCCATCTGCTTCTAACCTCCTATCAATTAAAGCAACTATATCAGAAAATATTCGAATAGATAGGCAATAAGATAGTCCTGGCTTATGATGAAATTTAAAGGGTACAATTAATTCAGATAGAGTTTTCCTGAACTCTTTTGACAAAATCCCTTGATAAGGGATTTTTCTTATAAAAAGATCAATTTGAGTCATCACATAGGACTCATTGTAAAATAGTGAAGTATCAAACATGCTCATCACGCTTAGGTTATTAATCATACCTAAGCATGCTATGTATTTTTTTATGAGCTTCTTATCTATCACTACTAGCCATAAGCAGTGTGACCAGTTCAATGGTAAAGCTCTATGTAAGGAAATAAATAGATTAGATATTTTTAAATTCTTATTAGATATATTAAATAAATATTAAATATAATTATAAAAACCCATTAAGAGAATAGCTTAAGAACACGGAGTGGCCAACGATCATAAGAAAGGCAACCCAGCCCACCCTTATCATTCATAATTTTTTTGAAGCTAAAGTTAACTTTTTAAGACAAGCGTGTGGTTAGCGTAAGCGTCCGCAGAACCACATGCCTATTTTTAATTTTGGTCAGATTTCCAGCGGTGTGGCAGTAATTCTATTTGGGTCACTTTATGTGTTGGCAGCCTTTTCAGTACATCACTTAAACAGGCATACGGGTGCAAGCCATTCAGCTTTGCTGATTGGATTAAAGTCATGATATTGGCAGCTCGTTGACCACTGCGCAGCGAACCTGCAAATAGTCAGTTCTTACGTCCCAGGAGCTGCGGTTAAAGCAGCGCAAGAAGGTCAAATCAAACTTCCAACCATTGAGAAGCAATGCTTCATATCATGCGGTAGATTGCCATCATCCAGATAGCGACTTAAAGCTTACCGATGGTTTAGGCTGTAATTGATTACCCTAGCAGTGGCCGAATTCGGTGGCACCGTCAGATGATGTTGGTTGAGTCATTCATATAGTTGTTGCATGATCGGTTGCCTGTACTGTTGCCAGTATTTTCGGCGGTTACCCTGTAGCGTTGGTCTTTTTTATTAATTCTACTTCATATCGCATACAGTTTCTGAATCAGTCGTAATATCTGTGCCTCAATCTGCCTTTTCCTAGTCACATGTAGTTCATGAAATTTAAGACGTGAATGCACCATGCAGCCCACCTCAATGACCTGGCCTGATTTAAAGCGTGCTTTATAACCATTGGAATCATCACAGACCAGATGACCCTGCCAGCCATTTAGGAACTCTTCAGCATGCTGGCCAGAACGGCTATCTTGAAAGTCATAGATCACCACATAAAACTGGATTGTACTGTGTGCCGGCATAGACCCAGACATAACTTTTGTGGGCTTTTCTCATCATCCACCATCTGCATGATGGTGACCAGCGTTTCATCTGCATGGATTACCTGCTGTTACAACAGCAACAGCTTAAAGCATTAGTTGATGACTCCAGTCCTGTATAGCATGCATTCATTTAACATTTCAGAAATTAATTTATTTAAGAGTAGAAAACAACTTGAGGCGGTTTGGAGAGGCTTTTAACTTAAATTTTAATTCGTTAATCTAAAATTAAGTAATTTTTATTTATGATAAGTATAACACCAACTTTTAAATTAAAGTTTAAAAAACCCTAAAAATAGCAACAACTTAAACTCAAATCATTGTTTTATATTACTATAACCAAATCTTTAAAATAAAATTATCACGAAAATATCACGAAAATATCACTTGAATAATTTTAAAAATATCTTTTAAATACAACAATAATTTTATAGAGATATCTAAATTGATTATTAAAAATGGAGTGATTATCAATAATATTGATGATTTAATGAAAAAATTATTAGACAGAGAATGTGATTTTTTATTGGATCACTTTAAGATTTTTAATGAATATGAACTTATTTGTAATACGAATAAAAGTCGTAAGATTGAATTAATTAAAAGCTACTGTATATCACGTTCGATTTCTCATGAGACTATCTGCAACATTCTAAATTCTTATCTTATCAATCAATCTAATTTTGACATGATTGAAAAAAATGATTTTAGAAAAATTTTATTTTTGTTGAATAAGCTACTTCTTCCGCCTTCTAGTTTGCCGATGACAAAGTCGCTTTATAATTATCTGGTTTATGTAGTAGATATTAACTCCTATCCTCAAGATGAAAAAATTAGAGTAATCTCTAATTTTTTAAAACAATATGAAATCTGTAGAACTCGAGAATCCCAGCTAAAATGGCTTAATTTGAAAGATAAGGAACAAATGAAATGGGCAGTAAAATATTTACACTCCAAATATAAGCTAATGAGATTTTTTACATCAGAAAATAATCATAATTATGAGTATTTTACCTTAATAACCACTTCATTGGACTGTCATAATTTTATTACCGAAAGTGAAAAACACCAATTTATTCAAAGAATGTCGCAATCCTGGAGCCAAAAAAAATTTAGAGATGCGGGTAAAACCAAGACAAAACACCACTTACCTCTCACAAAACAAGCGAAAAGAAATCTAAAAAAACTTGCGCTCTTTAAAAACAAGAGTGAGAGCGAAATACTTGAAGACTTAATTAATGAATCGTATTTACTTGAAATGTGTGATGATGAAGGGAGGGCTCTTTACTGAGCCATCCATCCTTCTACCTGCTCCCCATACCACTGCATCAATCTCACCCGCTCATCCCAATATTGCGCTCGGTTATATGCCGAACGAATTCTATTTTGAGGCACATGAGCAAGCTGGCGTTCAATGGCATCTGGATTAAACAGATTCGATTCGTTTACGACTGTACTAAATAGCGATCTAAAACCATGTGTGGTCATCCGACCTGCATAGCCCGAACGCTTGATCACAGCCAAAATAGACTCGCTACGCATAGGCTCTTTGTTATTTAAACGATGGGGAAATAGCAGTTCCTGATTATGGGTAAGTCTCAAAGCCTGAAGCTCGGCAATCATCATGTCCGTCAACGGCACACGATGTGAAAGTCGGTTCTTCATCCGCTCTTCAGGGATATCCCACTTACGCCCCTCCAGATCAAATTCTTCCCAGCGTGCTTGTAGTAACTCACTGACCCGAACGCCTGTCAGCATAATCAGGACAATGGCATGATGTGTTTGAGCATCGGCAGGATAAGCCTTAATACGTCTAAGAAATTCAGGCATCTCAGAGGCAGAAAGCGAAGCCAGGTTCTTGACTCTTTTGTTCTTGAGAGCATAAACCAGATCACCTGCCGGATTATCATAACGATAGCCATGCGCAATGGCGTACTTCATGACCATGTCGCAACGAGATAAGGTACGTTTTGCAATTTCAAGCGAGCCTCTAGCTTTAATCTTTTTAATGATCTGCAGAATCTCAGGTGCCTGAATATGATTAATACCCTTATTAGCAAGAGCAATATAAAGCTCATCCAATGAAGCTCGTACATTACTGATATGTTTGGATGACCAGGTTTCTTTTTGATTATTGAACCAATCTTCTGCAACTTCTTTGAAATATGGCTTTAAGTCTTCATGCAATACTGAACGTGAGTATCGATGCTCAAGCTCGTATGCAAGTTCCCTTGCCTTTTTTTAAACTTAAATCTGGATATGGGCCAAGCGATTCAGACTTACGCTCACCATGGACAGTGACGCGTACATTCCAATATTTTTGACCTTTGGTGGTAATGATGAGAGATAAACCATGAGAATCTGAAAGACGATATTGTTTGTCTTTCGGCTGTGCTTTTCTGCATTCAGTATCTGTAAGTGGCATGTCGATTACCCATAATTGATGTATTAATTTCTGGGTAAATTTTCCCAACATTCACCCACAAAGAGCTAATATGGGGTCAAATGAGATCAGACAATATCGGATAAACAGGCATAAAAAAAAGCCTTTAAACTCAACGTTTAGAGGCTTTTTTAGATTCCGATGGATTACTTCGGAAAGAATTTTGGTAGAGGTGGCGTCAACTTAACTGAAACTATAACTTACTAATATTTATTAAATTAATTACTCTACATTTTTATGCGTTAATTGATCCAAATAATCAGACCATGCTTGCATCATCACTGAACGCTCCTCCAAATACTTAGTACGGTTGTACGCTCGACCATGCATATCGCGAACCTGATGTGCAAGTTGTTGTTCTATACGTTCAATAGGAAATTTTAGAACTTCATCTAATAAAGTTCTTGCCGTAGCTCTAAAGCCATGCCCTGTTGTCTCACCATTTTCAAAACCATATTGTTTCAATCGTTTATTAATAGTTGATTCACTGATGGTTTTCGTTTTATCTCGCATAGACACAAAACAATATTCGGTATATCCAGTAATGCAATACAATTCTTGGAACAGCTTCAAGACTTGATCAGACAAAGGAACAATATGTTGTAGGGCTGTCTGATTTTTGGTCTTAGGCGGTGTATAACTCCATGTTCTATTTTTAAAATCGATATCTGCCCATTTTGCTGCACGTAATTCTCCAGGACGCACAAATACATGGGGTAAGATTTTGACTGCATAATCAATAGCAATATCCCCACGACCTGCATGTGTATTAATATTCTTTAATAGTTGTCCTAGCTTTTGCTCATCAGTAATAGCCGCTCGATGCTTAGTTTTACCCACCTTCAAAATACCGCTAATTTGGTCAGCAACATTAAATTGACATAAACCCAAAGCAATCGCATACCGAAACACCTGAGATGCTTTACTTCTCATTCGCTTTGCTGAGTCAGTCTTACCTTGTCTTTCATAAAGACGGCATACTTCCAAAATTTGAGTGGCTGTTATCGAATCAATGGGGAACTCACCAATAGCAACATAAAGCTTATCCCAGATAAACTGATTCCGACGTTGTGTACTTGATTCCAGCTCTTCAGTCTTACGGTATTCATCTGCTACTGATCTAAAACTATTATTTCGACATTGGGACTGTTTATCTTGCTTTTGAATTGCTGGGTCAATATTCTGCGCAAGCAGTTCTCTAAACTCACTTCGTTTTGCACGAGCTCTGGCCAATGTACAACTTGGATAAATACCGATAGCTATAGTGGCTCTTTTCTTAGAGATTGGGCGAATATAATCAAAACGCCAATATGCCCCACCTTTTCTATCTAACAATAAATAAAGGCCACCACCATCTGAAAGCTTAATATTCTTTTCAAATGATTTCTTTTGCATTGATATTGCAGACTTAATTTTTGAGTCAGTCAGACTGATAACTAATTTAGGCATTTTTACGGTATATTTTTGTCAGAAATGGAATGTACCGTAAAAAATACCGTAAAAGATTACGGTATCCTAAAACGCCCTCGGACATTATCGGACAATAAGTAGATATAAGTTATTAATTTTTAATAATATTAGGATTAATTCGGATATGATCAAACAAGGAAATGGTGCGCTCAGCGGGACTCGAACCCACGCCACAGGCTTCGGAGACCTGTACTCTATCCAGTTGAGCTATGAGCGCTTATTTTGGATTGCGCACATCATAACAAAAAAAACTGTAAGGTAAAGCAACTATATAGATGTTAGGCTTTTTTCTGCTTAAGCTTTATACAACGTTCTATTTTTAAAATGCAGAATTCCATACGATTTACTTGGTTTATTTGCCCCGATATCGCACAATACTCACACTATTTATAGAGTGAATTATTTATGACTGATGCACTAACGTTAAAGCAGCTGTCAAAAACCTATAAAAATGGGTTTCAGGCGCTTAAAGGTATTGATTTAACAGTACCCAAAGGTGAGTTTTATGCACTTTTAGGTCCCAATGGTGCAGGAAAATCTACCACGATTAGTATTATCAGTTCACTTACCCGTAAAACTTCTGGTTCTGTTGAAATCTTTGGTCATAATTTAGATACCCATCCCTCACATGCAAAGCAGTGTTTGGGTGTTGTCCCTCAAGAATTTAACTTTGGTCAATTTGAAAAAACATTTGATATTTTAGTGACTCAAGCTGGCTATTACGGTATTCCCAAAAAGATTGCAGAGAAACGTGCCGAGGAATATTTAGAAAAACTTGGCCTTTGGGAGAAACGCAGTACCCAAGCACGTATGCTATCGGGCGGTATGAAACGTCGTTTAATGATCGCTCGTGCCATGATGCATGAACCTAAACTGCTGATTTTAGATGAGCCAACTGCTGGTGTTGATATTGAGCTACGTCGTTCGATGTGGGATTTCCTCACTGAAATGAACGAAAAAGGCACGTCTATTATTTTAACGACACACTATTTAGAAGAAGCAGAAATGTTGTGCCGTCGAATCGCAATTATTGACCGTGGTGTGATTAAAGAAGATACCAGCATGAAAGGTTTCCTCAGTCAATTGAATGAAGAAACCTTTATTTTCGATTTAGCCGAACCCATTGAACCGGTCCATATTGAAATTATTGGTGTTCGTTTCAACTTAGTTGACCCCGTCACTTTAGAGGTCACTATGGATAAAGCCCATACCTTAAATGATCTATTCCAACTCATGGAATCTCAAGGTATTCAGGTTCGTAGTATGCGTAATAAATCTAACCGACTAGAAGAACTGTTTGTCCGTATGGTCGAAAAAAATCTTGAAGGTGCAGCACAATGAATTTTAACCAACTGTGTATTGCCCTCTACACCTTAGTGTATAAAGAAATTCGCCGTTTCATGCGTATTTGGCCGCAAACCCTTCTCCCACCGGCGATCACCATGAGTTTGTACTTTGTGATTTTCGGTAATTTAGTCGGTTCACGCATTGGGCAAATGGGCGGTTTTAGCTACATGCAGTTCATCGTACCCGGCTTAATTATGATGGCAGTCATTACCAACAGCTATGCCAATGTGGCATCAAGTTTCTTTAGTGCAAAATTTCAAAAAAGCATCGAAGAATTAATCATGAGCCCGGTGCCATTACACATGGTGCTTTGGGGTTATGTGATCGGTGGTGTATGCCGTGGTGTTTTAGTGGGCTTTATTGTCACTGCGATGAGCCTATTTTTTACTGAATTACACCTAACCAATATCTTCGTAACTATATATACAGTTCTCATTACTTCTCTGCTGTTTTCTCTTGGCGGATTTATTAATGCTGTTTATGCAAAATCTTTTGACGACATTTCGATTATCCCGACTTTCGTCCTGACTCCGCTGACTTATTTAGGCGGTGTTTTCTATGCCATCTCATCACTGAGTCCTTTTTGGCAAAATCTCTCTTTAATCAACCCTGTCGTGTATATGGTCAATGCTTTCCGCTACGGTATTTTGGGCCATAGCGATGTGAATGTCGGCATTTCACTGACAGTTATTACTGCATGTTGCGTTGTACTTTATGGCGTGGCGTATCATTTACTTTCTCGTGGTTCAGGAATGCGTGAATAATGAGTGTAGAACAATCCCTTTTAGGTAAAGACACCAACTACCCAACAGAATATCAACCCGATATTCTGTTTCCGATTGCACGTGCCACTGCACGTGAACAATATGCCCATGTGGAAGGCATCCGCCAAGGTAAAGACTGGTGGCATGTTTTTGAAATTTCTTGGTTAAATGCTTCAGGTGTGCCTCAAGTCGCTATTGGCCGTTTAACTTTGCCTGCAAGTACAGACAATCTGATCGAATCGAAATCTTTAAAGCTCTACTTTAATAGTATGAACTTTACCAAATTTGATTCTCAGGCAGCGTTTAAAGCAACCGTTGAAAAAGACTTATCGGCAGCAGCCAATGCTGCTGTGACTATTGATCTTTTTCATGTTGATGATGTTGAAATTTCAAAACCACAAGGCATCTGTATTGATGACTTAGAACCCTCCCAGTTAGAAAATCATCCAAATGCAGATTTACTCTCGTTAGATGAAGATGCAGCGCAAGATGAAGTTGAAATTCAACTTTATTCACATTTATTAAGAAGTAACTGTCCAGTCACGGGTCAACCTGATTGGGGAACGGTATTTATACGGTATAAAGGCACTAAGCCTTGTTATCGTAGTATTCTGGCTTATATTATTTCTTACCGTCAGCATAATGGTTTCCACGAACAATGTGTGGAGCAAATGTTTGCCGATATTTGGCAACATTTAAAACCAAGTCAGCTGATGGTATATGCTGCCTATACACGCCGTGGTGGATTGGATATCAACCCTTGTCGTGTATCGGATTTAACATGGATGCCTCGCCCCATTCGATTGGCGCGACAATAAAAAAATTGAGGTTAGTGATGCCATTTTTTGGTTTTATTCCTTCTGAGGAACTTCTAAGCAGTATCCAAACTGGTCACGCGAAAAAAAATTCGAGTGAACCACTTTATCCTTTACGTGATAAAACAGCTTTGCTGATTAATGAAGAAATCATTGGTGCAACTATATTAGCTCCTGTTCATCTGTTTCCTGCAAGCGACAAGCGCGACACAGCAGAAAAACTGGCTGGCTATGTCAAATCAACAGTCGCTGTATTGTTAAAGCAGCTACTGGGTAAATCTCCGAATGATGTGGTGAAACAATCCATTGAATTTTCAGAACGAAGTTTATTTCAGGACACAGTCGGCGCTCATCGTGTAGGTCTAAGCTTAGATGCAGGACTAGTCACTAACCTTAAAAATAGTTATGCGGAAATTAAATCGGGCGCAGATATCAATAAAGCTGCTTTTGGTGAACTGTATAAACAGTTTGCTGAAGCTGCAGTGCGTCATTTTATGAATGATTTTAATAAAACTCTCGATTTAGGCATGATTAAACGTAAAGCAGCCGATATCGGTTCTTCTGCTGTGATTAAAGCTATTCATATTGCAATTGATAAGATTTTCCCAAATCTGACTAAAGAAGAGCTAGGTGCCCTTGCAGAAGCACATGATGCGATGTTTAACAAATAAATCTCGCTTTTCGTCAAAACCTAGCTTCAGCTAGGTTTTTTTATGGTTAAATGCATAAAATCGAATCCCGATACAATGACTATATAGTCATGCAAACACAGTTCTAGAATTGAACAGATTTTTATTAAAAGAAAGACAGTACATTGATATCCACAATTTTTAAAAATCTACAAAGAACAGGAAGAACCTGAATATAGATCATATTTTAATGTGAGCCGTCATTTTGGCTTAAATTTCAATGCGTCCATTTTAAGATTCAATCTCTTTCTTTTTTATCATTCAGTCTATATTTCTACTATATAGCGACGTTTTCAACAGCATTGAAGCGCTGGCGAACAAAAACTATGTAATGAATAAAACACTGCTTGCATATGGGTGTTTTAGACCGGTACCTTTTTAATCCTGTCCCTTTATTTTTAGATATAACATTGCAACTTTTGTAGCTTCTAAACAGTATTTCGCAACGCGATAAAGTTTACTCGTTCTGCGTTTTTATGACGCATGGGTTTTAGAGTCATCTTTATTTCAAATGATTTGTGAATATTTGCAAGTTATGTAAATGAATATGTCACTTTTCAATATGTTAACTGCTAAAAAACCCTTTGCTTTGTCTTTTTTTGTATATCTATTTATGAAAGCATGCGCTGTCAGTGGTATCTTAGTTGCTATTGGTAACGTTTACCTTTAATGAGCTATGAAACCAGAAGGTCATCACAATTTTCAGGATCTTTTCCCCTCGAAATTTTGTTCATACTCATCGCTAAAGCAACTGGAAATTTTTTATTTATGCTAAATCGAAATTTTTATAAAAAACTATCACATATTGCCATTATGGCCGGTTCAATTTCACTGACCAGTTTTTGTCAGGCTAACGACTTCCAATCTCATCCGGCATATGCAAGCTTTAAACAAAATGCAATGCAAACCTATGGTCTGAGTGAAAATCAAATTGATTGGGCAATGCAAGGCAGTAAAAACCTACCCAACATTATTAGCATTATGAATAGACCTGGCGAATCAAAGCCTTGGTACCAATACAAAACCAACTTTTTAGCTGAAAGTACAATTCAACGCGGCGTTCGCTTCAAAAATCAATATGCCGACACTTTAAATCGTGCAGAACAACAATTTGGTGTGCCTCAATCCGTGATTTTAGGCATTTTGGGTGTTGAAACAGGCTATGGCAGCAATAAAGGTAATTTTATCACCCGTGATGCTTTGGCGACCCTTGGTTTTGGCTATGAACGTCGTGCGCAATATTTCCAAGATGAACTCGCTGCACTGATTGCTTGGTCATATAAAGACGGTGTTCCAACCAACTCTGTCGTCGGTTCATATGCAGGTGCTGTGGGTTATCCTCAATTTATGCCAAGTAACATTCCAAAATTTGGTGTGGACTACGATGGCAATGGTCATGTTGACCTGCGTAATTCGGCTGTCGATGCCATTGGTTCAATTGCAAATTATCTAGCAAATTATGGTTGGCAGCGTAATCAACCAATTGCTTTTGCTGCTCGGTACAGTGGAAACAACCCAGATGCTATTATTGCAAAGGATTTAAACCAGCCAACACCATATGGTGTACTCAAGGCTCAAGGTGTAACCCCTATGAATCCATTAGTAAAAATCGATGATCTCGATTTGGTCAATGTCATCCAATTGCAAGATAGTTATGGACCAATTTATTACATCACTTATCCAAATTTTCAGGTCATTACAACCTATAACAAAAGCCGTATGTATGCGACTGCGCTATGGCTTTTAGGCACTGAAGTTACCAGTCGATAAGACTGGTTATTTCCTATATAGAAAAAAGTCAACAAATATTTTCATTAAAATGAGCATTTAATCGTCATTTCACACACCTTGTTACATTATTGATTATTTTTTAACCAACTATTGTTAATTTTTTAGACATTTTCAAAGTATTTTAATTAAACACTAGACAGCCTATTGATGGCATGAATATTATCCATCTCGTTAAATGTAGTTGCAAAAGTGAAATATCAGACGTGTTTACATGGATATCAGCGACTTAGTTGAACCAGTAAATATGCCATTGGGAGATAAACAATGCAGTCATCAATTATTAAATATGCCTTAGCGGTTGCCACGGCAGTTGCGCTAAGTCAGTCACAAGCTGAGATGGTTCAGTCGTCATCATTCAATCATGATAATGACAACTCTCGTCTTGCAGCTCGTGTATTGAATAAAGAAGCTCAAAGCTTCAATTCAAACTTTACGAATTTAAGTAGCCTTTCAATCACTGAGCGTTCTGGCGATAAAATTCGTCGTCAAACAATCGCTGCTAAAATCGAAATTCCTGAAGATGAGCCTTCAGTGATTGAAAAGTTAAATACTGTTGCATCGAATACTGTTCGTAAGTTCACTCAAACAGGTACTGCTTCTTGGTACGGTCGTCAATTCCACGGTCGTAAAACAGCAAGCGGTGAAACGTTTGACATGAACGCACTTACAGCAGCACATCGTAGCCTGCCACTTAATTGCTTTATTCGTGTTACGAATCGCAATAATGGTAAAAGCGTCGTGGTGAAAGTAAATGACCGTGGTCCATTCCATGGTAACCGTGTTCTTGATTTATCTTATGGTGCTGCTAAGCAATTGGGTATTACCAGTGCAGGTACTGCAAATGTGAGCATTGAACGCGTAGACGGTCCAAATTCTTAATTCTCCAATGAAGTGACTGCAGTTAACAGACCACGCCTAGCGTGGTTTTTTATTTGAAGCCTCTTAGCCTTTCAAATCATCAGTAATCCTGATTTTGACCCTTCCCGCATTCTTGTTTATATTGAAGTCCTTCCCCATGATTAAGGACTATCATGAAAACAATCAACGAATGGTTTGATGAATACAGCGAAAGTCATCAAAATAAAACCAATAAAATGATTCACTGGATTTGCGTACCCACGATTTATTTTTCAATCATTGGCATATTGGCGCATTTTAGCGCGCTACTTACTGCTGTCTTACTTGCTTTAGCATTTATCTTTTACGCACGTTTAGACATTGTCCTTGCTGTTGCAATGGCCGCGTTAACGTTAATCATGGCATGGCTAATTTGGGTGTTACCAGTTGGATATGGCTTTTATATCACGCTCTTTGTATTCGCATGGATTGGTCAATTTTATGGCCATAAAATTGAAGGTAAAAAGCCCTCTTTTTTCAAAGATCTCCAATTCCTCCTCATTGGCCCTATTTGGTGTTTAGATACATTTTCAGGCAAAGTACTTGGTAATTGGAAAGCACGCCATAAATCGCAAATAAAGAGCATTTAAAGCATGATTAATTTCATAGATCTCTTTTTCACTTCTTCCACATCGGTTTTCTTCATATTCGATGCTTAAAACCCTATTGTTTATAGGTGTATTTATCTCTGGTATTTCCAATCATTTTTTCTATTTATACATCCAAAAAGCCAGTGTTTAAACACTGGCTTTTACTCAATATGGTTAATCCAATTTTATGTTGATAGCTTCATCTGAATCATGATCATTTAAATGACTAAAGTTAAAAATGACTACGTGATTTTTATTGATAGGTTTTACCTTGATGCTTTAACCAACCATCCTGATGACGTCCATTCGGATCGTGATGTGTCCAGTGCATCACACCTCCCTTATCTGAATATTCGTATTCACCGTAAAATTGAACTGTATCGCCTTTTTGCAAGTCGTCAATTCGTGGAGCAAGATCGATATTATGCGCGACCAAAAGCGTTTGACCATTATTTAAGGTCAAAATGAACTTTTGATGGCGACTACCTTCATTATCATCTCGTAGTACCGCTTTCACTTGACCTGCACCTTCAACCTGAACATTACTGAGTTTACTTTTAAATGCATGCGCAATGATATCTTCAGCACTCTGCCCTTTTTGTTGAGCATCTGCGGGTTGTACTGGTTCTATTTGTGGCTGTGAGTTTTGTTCAGCTGTCGTCTGAACTGGTGCAGTTTTTTGTTGTTGTAAATCGATTCCGAAATAAGCTGCTGCAAGCGCAACAATAATTCCGCCGATGGTTAAGTTTGTTTTGTTTGCCATAAGATAGTTTAAATCTAAATTTTCAACTCATTATAGTCATTAAAATTGATAAAAATAGAATCTGTGAACAACAATGTACACAATATAAAGTTTAAATAGCTTTGAAATCAGTAAAGCGACAGCCATAAAAAAAGCCCTCTAAAACGAGGGCTTTTTTCTACAAATAATCAGAGATTATTTTGCAGCAGCTTGAGCAGCAGCAACTTCTTCAGCGAAAGAAAGTTCAGCTTTTTTCTCAATACCTTCACCAACTTCGAAACGTACGAAGTTAGCAACAGTAGTACCAGTTGCTTTAAGAACTTCTGCAACTTTCTTATCGTTGTCGATAACGTACATTTGGTTCTCAAGAACAACTTCGTTCAAGTATTTCTGAACTGAACCAGTTACCATTTTTTCAACGATGTTTGCTGGTTTACCAGATTCAATTGCTTTCGCTTCAGCAATTTCTTTTTCTTTAGCGATAAGTTCAGCAGAAACGCCAGCTTCGTTTACAGCAACTGGGTTGAATGCAGCGATGTGCATAGCCAAACCTTTACCAGTTTCAGCATCACCAGCGTATGCAACTACAACACCGATTTTTAAACCGTGTTTGTAAACTGCAAGGTTGTCGCCTTCAACGATTTGAGCACGACGCACTTGGATGTTTTCACCGATTTTTTGAACAAGCGCGATACGAGCTTCTTCTACAGTAGCACCATCTTCAAGTTTCAATTCAGCAATTTGAGCAACGTCAGTTACACCAGCAGCAAGCGCAGCAGCAGCAACTTTAGCAGAGAAACCAGCAAAGTTTTCGTCTTTAGCAACGAAGTCAGTTTGACAGTTAACTTCTACAAGGATTGCTTTGTTGCCTTCTTGAGCGATAGTGATCGCGCCGTCAGCAGCAATGTTACCCGCTTTTTTAGCAGCTTTAGCTTGACCAGATTTACGAAGGTTGTCGATCGCTAATTCGATGTCACCGCCCGCTTCTGTTAATGCTTTTTTACATTCCATCATTGCAAGACCAGTACGATCGCGCAATTCTTTAACCATGCTTGCTGTAACTGCAGTCATGTTAATCTCCTAAATACGGTAGAAAATGAATTCTTTTTAGAACAGAAACGGCCCAGAGCTGTCTCTTGGGCCGTCTGCATACATGACGCTTACTTTGCCACCATCACGTGTCGCAAAAATGACAAGCTTACGTCAAACGCATTAAGCCTCAGAAGCAGGAGCTTCTTCGCCTTTAGCTTGTGCATTTGCTTGTGATTGAGCATATTCTTTACCAGCAAGAATCGCATCAGCCATAGCAGAAGCGTAAAGAGTAACTGCACGGATCGCATCGTCGTTACCAGGGATAACGTAGTCTACGTTGTCTGGGTTAGAGTTTGTATCAACGATACCGATAACAGGAATACCAAGGTTTTTAGCTTCTTTAATTGCAATTGCTTCGTGATCAACATCGATTACGAATAATGCGTCAGGTAAACCACCCATGTTTTTAACGCCGCCAAGAGCGCGTTCAAGTTTTTCCATCTCACGAGTACGTTCTAAAGCTTCACGTTTAGTAAGTTTAGCGAAAGTACCGTCAGTAGATTGAGTTTGAAGGTCTTTTAGACGGTTGATTGACTGGCGAAGAGTTTTCCAGTTAGTCAACATACCACCCAACCAGCGGTGATCAACATATGGTTGACCTGCACGTTGAGCTTGTTCACGGATGATTGCAGAAGCTGCACGTTTTGTACCAACGAACAAAACTTTGTTCTTTTTGCTAGCCAAGTTGTTAGCAAAGTTCAAAGCATCATTTAACGCAGGAACAGTGTGCTCAAGGTTGATGATGTGAATTTTGTTGCGCGCGCCGAAGATGTATTCGCGCATTTTTGGATTCCAAAAACGTGTTTGGTGACCGAAGTGTGCGCCTGCTTGAAGAAGGTCGCGCATGCTTACGTTGTAATCTGCCATTTTCTTTACCTTAAAGTTTGGGTTAGGCCTCCATATACCCGCATTCTCCACCTAAAAAGGCACCCAGAGAAATGTGTCGATATATGTGCGGATTTTATTGCCCCATCGCACAAAGCTCGTGAAAGATATTCACGAAAAAGCATTTGATAAAATGGGCGGCTATTTATACCATAGTCACATACAAATTTCCAAAAGTTTTTAGAGATCATGAACAGTACTTACGAAGCTCCACGTCGATTAATTAAAACGCCTGACGAAATTGAAAAAATGCGCGTCGCGGGTCGACTGGCGGCAGAAGTTTTGGATATGATCAAACCGCATATTGTTCCAGGTGTGACTACCCTAGAACTTGATACGATTTGTCATGACTATATTGTCAACAAACAAGAAGCTATTCCTGCTTGTTTAGGTTATGGTGCTGCGCCGGGTCGTCCAGCGTTCCAGCACGTGATCTGTACTTCAGTGAACCATGTGGTGTGTCACGGTATTCCATCTGAAAGCAAAAAGTTAAAAAAAGGTGACATCTTAAACATCGATGTCACTGTGATTAAAGATGGTTACCACGGTGATACCAACATGATGTATATCGTAGGCGGTGAAACATCTATTTTAGCGAACCGTTTATGTAAAGTTGCTCAAGAAGCCATGTACCGTGGTATGGCGGTGGTAAAACCAGGCGCAACCATGGGTGATATTGGTAATGCTATTCAACAATATGTGGAATCAGAACGTTTTGGCGTTGTACGTGAATATTGTGGTCATGGTATTGGTACCGTTTTCCATGACGAACCACAAGTTTTACACTACGGTCAACCCAATACAGGCATGATCTTAGAAGAAGGCATGACCTTTACCATCGAACCAATGGTGAACGGTGGTGACTGGAAAACCAAACTTCTTGGCGACAAATGGACTGTCGTTACTAAAGATCATAGCTTGTCTGCACAGTACGAACATACGCTACTTGTAACAAAAAATGGTGTAGAAGTGCTAACTGCTCGTCCTGAAGAAGATTTATCGCGTTTTGTTCAATAAGCAAAGTATTTGAAGCACAAAATTTTATTAAAAATGGTCACACATGTTGTGGCCTTTTTTAGGCCTTATTTTTGTCCGTGACTTTAAGAATTTGCCATAAAATTTGATTAAAAATTTAAGTAACTCAATGTAAATTTTCTCAATTATAGGGTTAGGATGGAATATCACACTTTTTTGCACATTGTTGATTTTGCCACTCCCCATTACTGTGCATTTAAGCTAAGATAGTGTGCTTTTTATTTTTTAATCCCTATAAGAAGGAATACTGCCGTGGACGTACGTCTGTCTGATCGTGTAAATAGCATCAAACCGTCCCCTACACTTGCTGTTACTAACAAAGCTGCTGAATTAAAAGCTGCTGGTAAAAACGTAATTGGTTTAGGCGCAGGTGAACCGGATTTCGATACCCCACAACACATCAAAGATGCTGCAATTGCTGCTATCAACAATGGCTTCACTAAATATACAGCTGTTGACGGTACTCCAGGTCTTAAAAAAGCAATTATTGCTAAATTAAAACGCGACAATAACCTTGATTACGCTGCAAACCAAATCTTGGTTTCTTGTGGTGGTAAACAATCTTTCTTTAACTTGGCACTTGCTTTGTTAAACAAAGGTGACGAAGTAATTATCCCTGCTCCTTACTGGGTAAGCTACCCAGACATGGTGATCATTGCTGAAGGTACTCCTGTAATCGTGAAATGTGGTGAAGACCAACGTTTCAAAATTACGCCTGCTCAATTAGAAGCTGCAATCACTGACAAAACTCGTTTAGTGGTTCTAAACAGCCCTTCTAACCCAACAGGTATGATCTACACTAAAGAAGAATTACTTGCTTTAGCTGACGTTCTACGTAAATACCCAGAAGTTTTAGTTGCTTCTGATGATATGTACGAACCAATCCGTTGGGACGACGAATTCTACAACATCGCAACAGTTGCACCAGACCTTTACGATCGCGTAATCGTTCTTAACGGTGTATCTAAAGCTTATGCAATGACTGGCTGGCGTATTGGCTACGCAGCGGGCCCTGCTAAACTTATTGGTGCGATGAAAAAAATCCAATCTCAATCAACTTCAAACCCAACTTCTATTTCACAAGTTGCTGCTGAAGCTGCATTGAATGGCCCTCAAGACGTTCTTGAGCCAATGATTGAAGCATTCAAACGCCGTCACGACCTAGTTGTGAAAGGCTTGAACGACATCAACGGTATTACTTGCCTTCCTGCTGATGGTGCATTCTATGCATACGCAAACATCCGTCCATTGATTCGTGCAAAAGGTTTAAAATCTTGCACAGAATTCTCTGCATGGTTATTGGAAGAAACTGGTGTTGCAGTAGTTCCTGGTGATGCGTTCGGTCTAGGTGGTTATATGCGTATTTCTTATGCAACTGCAGACGAAGTTCTTGTAGATGCGCTTGCACGTATCAAGAAAGCTGCTGACTCAATCGAAGGCGTAGACGCTGCGATTGCTTCAATTGCTGCTGAAAAATAATTTGATCTAAAGATCAAATCAAAAAAAAACCCGCGAATATCGCGGGTTTTTTATACTCATCAAAAGAATAAATTAATACTCTTCACTTCAACACGCTTTTGATCAATTTTTTTCGCGGTTCAAACTAAATAACAAAGCTCATCCAGCCCATTTGACTTCCTTCAAATCGACTTAAATATTAAAAAACCAAACGATAAAACCTAAAACTAACCTTCATATTCAAATCCTTGGTTTGCATTCTTTTTACATTTTCAGCTATGTTATTTAAATAAGTTTCATTTTAGAACCCAGAACAACCACAAAACTAACCTATCCAGAGATCTACCAATGAACATCAAAGAAATGACTGGACTAGAAATTTTAAAGGCAATGATGCAAGGCCAAATTCCTCCAGCAAGTATTAGCGAAACTATTCCTATGCAGCCTTATGAAGTATCTGAGGGCAGTATTAGCTTTAAGGCTAAAGCAGATGCACGACACATAAATCCGCTAGGCGGCGTGCATGGTGGCTTTGCTGCTACGGTACTCGACTCGGTGACAGGTTGTGCCATTCACACGCTATTAGAGGCAGGTGTAGGTTATGGCACCATCGACTTAAATATAAAAATGTGTCGCCCAATCCCAAAGGATGTTGAACTTACAGCGATAGGAACAGTCATTAATATCAGTAAAAATTTAGGGATTTCTGAAGGGAAAATTATTGATGACAATGGCAAACTTTATGCACATGCAACTGCAACCTGCATGATTATACGTCCTTAATATTTTTATTGTTCTGCTCGCAATTTAATGCGAGCAGATGAAGATTTAAACTTAAATTGCTGAATGTAAGGCACGAATTAATTGGCCTTCGCTTAGATCAATGCGATTACTGCCCTTTTGAAAGCAGTAATATTTTAAAGCACTATCTAATTCAACACGAAGTTCTTGTTGTTCTGAAATAGACCATACTTTAGAACGATTTGAGCCTGATAACGCATTACCTGCCAATTGGTATAAATACAAATCTTGCTTGCGTTGCAAAGGCACACGACGACCATCATCTTGATGTTCAAAACGTAAATGACATGGTGCATTGATCAACCATTTTTCACTAAACCACAGTTGTAATAAATCTCCCAATGCCAAGTCACGTCGACCCAAAGGCCAAACGTCAACGTACGCACCTTCGACAGGTGTTTGATATTGCTCTTGATTGCTAATAATGGAAAGATAGTTTTCTTGGTAAAAAGAAAAATTTGAAAAAATCTGAGAAATAGTCAGCGTATTCATTCGCTTTCTCCTGTTTAGCCATTTTAGTGCTGGCAAGTTGGGTTTAAATCCACACTGTTTAAACATATGTTTAAACGCTCTGTTGTTGCATTCAGACTATCAATTGAATTTTTTCTTTGCAAGCCTAAGATTCATTTTTTCTAAAAAATCCTTCTTTTTGTTCAAATAAAAAACATCTATCACGCATTTCTCCTCATATTGGTATTTTTAGCTTGACCCTCTTCAAAATCTGCTTATAATCGCATTCAGATTCTCCAATAGCTCAGTCGGTAGAGCGACGGACTGTTAATCCGCAGGTCCCTGGTTCGAGCCCAGGTTGGAGAGCCAAATTCTAAAGCCCATTTATTTAAATGGGCTTTTTTAATGCCTATGATTTACATATAATCTATAAGTCATTGTCATTAAAATAAAAAAATGTTCATTCAAGTTGATGCTGAATCAAATAAAACTGCCTTAAAACACTATCTCACTGCATTCATTTTTCTTTTAATTTTTATCAGCCCATTTGCAATTTATTTGGTGAGCTGCACACCCGAAAGTGAAATTGAGCAACATTTCAAAACACCACCCAATTTATATAATAGTGAATCGAACACCCTTCTTGACAGCAAGCTACAATGGTTGATTCCACCTCAGCAGTTTCAAAATCACAATACTATTCCCGAAATATCTGAATCTGTATTGAACGAGATGACAGAAGGACTATATTGGTCAAGCACACCGATTACGCTGCAAAACCAATCTGATCAGTTATATGTTCATATCGATTTTGCAGGTCAGCAACAAACTCGAAAAGATCTTGAAATTTCGGTACTGCCGTTATGTATTGTTCACGAGAAAGAAACACCATGTATGAAAGCTGGGTTAAATGCAACTGGACAACTTTTTAACATCTCAACTCAAAAAAATACGCAATATCACACACTAGAGACCAATAAGTCATGGATGTTTTATGGCCATGAATTCCAAGAAAATTATATTATTCCACCACAAGCCACTCTCAAATTTTTAGTTAAAGCCAACATCCCTGAACACTTAACCCTGCAATGGCTTAGGCTAAGCATCAGTACTAGCCCCATTGTTGAGAAACAGCAAAATTTTATGCTCATGACGCAAAACAGTATAAGAATAAAATATGCACTTGCTCTATTGCCATTCTTCATATTAGCTTTGATGCACATTTTTCAAGGGTTTGAAAGCCTGCGTAATTTATCTATCGGCGCACTTTCAGCACTTTTATTTGCAATCAACACCATCATTTGGGATATCCATTATATGGTGATTGGCTGCCTGATTTTATGTTTTGCAAGTGTCTGTTATTGTTTTGAGAGCCGATATTATCGATTGCTTTATTTAACGGGTTGTTTACTGATTGCAGGCTATTCGCAGCAATATTATGGTGGTTTTAATAAACACTTTTTCACTCAAACCAGTTTAATTTTATTGATAGGTTTATCGATGTTTTATCTTGAACCTAAAGATAGCTAAATCATTTTCATAAAAAAGCTCCGCAAATCGCAGAGCTTTTTCTCTTTAAATCACTGTCCCGTCCTGAAATAAGTTTACACCTTAAGAGACTTATTTTATGGAACATGCACAAGAACAACGAGTTAAACGCACACAACGTGATTATAGCTTCGCCTTTAAAATGATGGTTGTACATGAAGTAGAAAAAGGGCAAATTACTTATAAACAAGCTCAGGCAAAATATGGTATTCAAGGAAGATCAACTGTGCTGGTATGGTTACGCAAGCACGGACAACAGGACTGGACTTCGAATATGCCGACTTCTTCTAAACGCCAATTAACCCCCCAACAACGAATCCGCCAATTAGAAAAGCAGTTAGCCGCAGAAAAGCTTAAAACTGAATTTATTCAGGATGTGATTTATCACATTGATAAAGAATGTGGGACTGATCTTGGAAAAAAGTATACCGAGCACGTTTCAAAGATTGGCAAAGCCAAAGAAGACTAAGCGTTTCACGTTATTGTCAGTGGTTGGGAATCACCCGACAAGCTTATTATCAAGCAGAAAAACGTGCTCAAATGACTGCACAAGCAACTGAACAAATACTTGAGTTGGTTATGGAATATTGTTGTCTCATGCCAAGTATCGGAACACGTAAGCTGTATTGGCTTATTAAAGGCAAATTGTTGCAGCGTGGTTTAAAGTGTGGACGGGATCAGTTATTTAAAATATTGAAAGAGCATAATTTATTGATTCGCCCCAAGCGTCGCTATACAAAAACTACGGATAGCAAGCATTGGATGAAGAAGCATCCAAATTTATTAAAGGATTATTCAGCAGTGCAAGCCAACGAAGTCTTTGTTAGTGATATTACTTATGTTGAGAGTGCTGAAGGCGTACATTATTTATCCTTAGTGACAGATGCTTATACCCGTCAGATTAAAGGTTATAAGTTATCGAATGATATGCGTGCGGAGAATGTTGTGCAGGCTCTACATATGGCTATGCAGCATGTGACGGATCGAGCGACAAGGATGATTCATCATTCAGACAGAGGCTCTCAGTATTGCTCTGAACTATATCAATCGGCATTACGCCATTATGGGGTATGTCCTTCTATGACAGATGGAGGAGACTGTTACCAGAATGCATTAGCAGAGCGGATTAATGGAATATTAAAGCAGGAGTTTTTAATTACACGATGTCAAACCATGAAGGAGTTAGATCACTTAATTGCGGAATCTATTATGATTTATAATTGCTATAGACCACATTTAAGTTTAAATATGAACACCCCGAATCAGACGTATGAGCAAACTAAAACCGAGCTAATTGCTTAACTCGGTTTGAAGTGGAATACTGTCAATCTATTTCAGGACAAGACACACATTAAAACTCAAAGTATATTTATATCGTTTTAATGCGTGTTCCTTCATTTCAAAAGGCTGTTGATAATCCATTTTCAGCAAATACTGACCACGATCTGATAGGTTAAAATTCAAATTTCCATCTTGATCAGTTTTAAGCGTTTTATAAACTTTTCCTTCACGGCTGTAATCCGTGGTTTGCTGCAAAATTTCAACCTGTAAACCCGGAACCGCTTTTTTCTGATCTAGCACTTTCAGTTGTACTGGCTCATTTTGCATAATGGCATTCGGATGGGTTCTAAATTGCACATCAAAACCATCATGCAAATGATTCACTACATTTGTAGACGTTACACGGCGCGATACAAAAGTTTCAATGATTTCTTGGGTTTGAATACTTTTGATTTGCGACTTTTGAGTCAACTCGGCTGTATAAATGACATTTGCATTCGCAGTTTTTTGAGGATCACGTACACCATTGATTAACGCTTTCCACTGCTTTTGATCATAAGCAAAACGCGCTGTACTTCCCTGCTTTTCACCACGAATACGATACGTGCCATCCTGCTTATTTTCTAAACTATAACTGCTGACTGTTTGAGTTTTTGCCCAATCGGCATCTGTTAGATGCAGCTTTTCACCTGACGGTGTATGTACATGGAAATTAAAATTTTTAATGGCTATTTCAGAAACAAACGGATTGTCATAAAAACCAGAAAGAATGGCACTATGATTATTAAATGTTTGATAGTTTAATGGCGCCACATAAGGATAATGCGCTTCAGCCTGACCAACCGCACACAAAGCGATACAGAGTAAAGTGAATTGTAATTTCATATTAAATAAGTGAGCTTAAATTGTTTGATTCATAGAGATCGTTTCATTTTAGATTCACCCAAGATAATTGTAAATAATTCTTATTATCATTTATTTTAAGTGCATAAAAAATCCCCCATTCTGGAGGATTATTTTATCAAGCTGCTTTGACTGGCACACCACTATGAAAGCGGAATAAATCATCTGGGCTGCTAATCAAATTTTTTTCAACTTCACGAATATGCTCAATACGCATCTGAATATCTTCTTTCGGATTCTTTAGCTTATTGGTCGTCGCCACATCCATGGCCAATGCTAAATAGTCCTCATAATGGCGTGATTCAGACTTTAGCAAATAGCGGTAGTAACGCCCCAACTCTTCATCCACATGTGGTGCAAGCGCATAGAAACGCTCACATGACCGTGCTTCAACAAATGCGCCAATCACCAAGATATCAATTAACGCTTCTGGCTCGTAAGTCCGCACTTCTTTACGTAGACCACCTGCATACCGACCAGCACTGATTGCAGTCCATTTCTGACCACGTTTTGCCATCAGTTCCAGCACTTGCTCATAGTGCAGCATTTCTTCGCGTACTAGCTGTGCCAGTTTGATTTGTAAATCCGAGAAAAAACTATAACGAAACATCAAATTCATTGCTGTACTTGCTGCTTTCTTTTCACAATTGGCATGATCCTGCATCAGGATATCCAAATTATTTAAAGCTTCATCTAGCCATGCTTTTGGTGTTTCACACCCCAAGAAGCCAATGACTGGCTTCATTAGGGTATCATAATCAATATTTGACATATACTTTACTTAAAAATTAACGTGCGGCTTTAATCGCAGCTTTCATTTGTTTTACAGACTGTGCCAATCCAATAAACACTGCATCAGCAATAATCGAGTGACCAATATTTAGTTCATGAATTTGCGCAATGCGCGCAATCGGAGTGACATTGTCAAGATTTAAGCCATGGCCAGCATTCACAATCAAACCTTTAGATGCGGCATATTCAGCACCTTGAATAATACGTTCCAGCTCTACCTTCTGCGCTTCAGGTGTTTCAGCATCTGCATATGCACCTGTATGCAACTCAATCGTAGGCGCACCACAGGCAATCGCTGCATCAATTTGAGCAAAGTCAGCATCAATAAATAATGAAACTTCGCAACCAATCGCCGCGAGTGCTTGAGTCGCGTTTTTCACATCTTCAAAATGCCCAACCACATCTAGACCGCCTTCAGTCGTGACTTCTTCACGCTTTTCAGGAACAAAGCATACATGATGCGGCTGAATCTCTTTGGCAAATTCAACCATTTCATTGGTCACTGCCATTTCAAGGTTCATATGGGTTTTTAATACAGAACGCATACGACGTACATCATCATCTTTAATATGGCGACGATCTTCACGTAAATGCAGCGTAATCCCTTCCGCCCCCGCTTGCTCACAAATAATTGCGGTATTCACAGGATCTGGATAAGTTGTCCCACGTGCATTTCGTAGTGTTGCCACATGGTCAATATTTACACCAAGCAAAGCTGCCATAATTCTTTCCTAATGACGTTGAGTTTGAGAATTCTGTATCCACAATTGACGACTTTTTAATGGACGATCGCCAAGCAAGGAAGTAATCATTTGTCGGTACAACTTAGACAGTAATTGTAACTGTTCAGGATTAAATTCCCCACCTTTTTCATAATCACACATACTTAAAATATGTTGACCTGACAATGTAGCACGTGAGGCTTTAATGACAGGTTGAAAACCTTCGTTTAAATGAAATTGATAATTTTCATGAGGCTGAATTTGCTGTTGATTTGCATCAGTTGAAAAATCCAACGCAAAACCCAACTCTTCAAGCAGTACATACTCAAATTGTCTAAGGATTTGCCGTAAGAATAGATCAGGGTGGGCCTGGACAGACATGCATTGAAGTTTTTCCAAGGTGTGTGCATATTGAGCAAATGTCTCAGGCATCTCAACCTCTAACGGACATAGCCTCAATAAAACTTCATTTAGATAAAATCCTGAAAAAAAAGCATCACCAAAAAAGAAAATCGGTTGATTTACAATTTCGAGTTTACTAAAGTTTTTAAGTTCGGACTTACCAGATGCTTGCAAGCAAATTGGTTGATACTGGGGAGGTGGCGTTTGCCTGAGAATACCATCAATTCGACCATGCTCCTGAGTAAACAAGTGCACAATATGACTTTTTTCACGATATTTACGATGGTGAATTAAATAACCATGCAGTATCTCATTACGCATGATTTGAAATATTAATCCTTGTCTTTCTTTTTCTTGTCGTCTTCATCTTCATCCCCATCTGGAATGACTGCACCCACAACTGCAGCAGTACCTTTAACCACGCCTTTTGTGGTTTTATAAGCCACTTTGACAGGAACAGTAACGATTTTATGAATACACCCTTGTAGAAACAAAACACATGCCACTACAGCTAATACTTTCATCATTACTCTTCCCTCAAAGTTTGTTATTTAACGATTAGATATCGCTATAACCCAAGCTTTTCAACGCACGTTCATCATCAGACCAACCACCTTTGACTTTCACCCAAAGTGTCAGCATGATTTTTTGCTCGAACATTTTTTCCATATCCACACGTGCATCCATACCGATTTTCTTCAGTTTGGCACCCTTCTCACCAATCACAATAGCCTTCTGACCAGAGCGATCGACAAAAATCGTCGCATCAATATAGGTACACGCCGCTTTAGGACGACCAGTTTTTGGATTAACTGTTGCTTCTTCTGTTTTAAACGACTCAATTTGAACGGTTAGATCATAAGGAAGCTCTTCCCCCAATTGACGCATGATTTTTTCACGAATAATTTCAGAGGCAAGGAAGCGCTCTGAACGATCCGTTAATTGCTCAAGTGAATACAGTGGTGGTTGGAATGGTAAATATTTCTCAATCGTGCTGCGCAAATGATCTAAATTTGCACCACGTAATGCTGATACAGGAACAATTTCTGCAAAATTCATTAATTTTGCACGCTCTTGTATCAATGGTAATGCATGGTTTTTATTCTCTAGTGTATCAATTTTATTGATCACAAGAATCACTGGCATATCGGCATTTTTTAGCTTTTCTAACACTAAATCATCATTCTGTGTCCATTTGTCTGCATCAATCACAAACAAAACTAAGTTCACATCACGAAGTGCAGAATGTGCCGCACGGTTCATCATTTTATTAATGGCACGGACTTCTTTTTTGTGCATCCCCGGGGTATCTACAAATACCGCTTGAGATTTTTCGCGTGAGTCAATACCCACAATTTTATGACGTGTGGTCTGTGGTTTACGAGAGGTAATGGAAAGTTTTTGACCCAAAATATGGTTCATCAACGTTGATTTACCCACGTTTGGACGACCAACAATCGCCACAAACCCACTTTTAAAATCGGCTGGAATTTCAGTGCCTTGTGCACTAAAGAACTGACTAATTAAATCGTTACTGTCGCCTTGCGACTCGTGATCAGCATCTACGTGATCGGAATGAGTAGTCATTAAGACTTTTTCTCCAAAATTTCTAAGATTTCTGCCGCTACAGCTTGTTCAGCAAAGCGACGGCTTGAACCTTCACCGTATTTAACAGGGAGCCCTTCGACTGTACATTCAACTTTAAAATGTTGGTTTGGAGCATCACCCTGAATATCTACAACCTCGTAAACCGGGAGAGGTTTTTTACGTGCTTGTAAATACTCTTGCAAACGTGATTTAGGATCTTTCAGTTGATCAGTTGGTTCAATATGATCTAAATATGGCACATACCATTTAAGAACAATCGGTTCCAGAATTTTTAAATCCTGACAATCGACATAGATTGCACCAATGATCGATTCAACGGTATCCGCAAGTATAGACTCACGATGATGACCGCCAGATTTCAACTCACCTGTACTCAAGATTAATTCTTGACTGAGTTTTAAGTCATTGGCAATTTTACCTAACGCTTCCTGACGAACCAGTGTCGCACGCATACGCGTTAGACGCCCTTCATTTTCATGCGGGTAGGCATGGTACAGATAATTGGCAATTATCATACCCAATAATGAATCGCCCAGATATTCTAGGCGTTCATAATTGTATTTATGGCTCACCGATCGGTGGGTCAAGGCCAGTTGTAACAATTCAGGTTGTTTAAACTGATAACCGATACGACTTGCTAAACGAGCTTCATTTAGCTTGGACTGAGCTTTGATCAAAACTTTTCTCGAACTTCAACACAATATCAATATTCAATAAGAAAGGTTTTCTTATTTCATAATCTGTTTTCACTTGTAGACCATCTACATTAGTGACTTGAGCAATATCTTTAAAATTTAAATCACGTACACCATTCATATCTAAACGCTGTGACATTTGTGACTCAAACTTACTCGGAGCAATATTTTTAGGACTGCTCTTCATCAATTCTTCAATTTCATTGTTGACGAGACGATCGTCAACATACGGTCCCCAAACCGCAATTAATGCTTTTGCTAAAAAAGCAAAACCAATAATAGCAATTAAAATTGCTATATAAGACGTTCCCCGCTGATGTCTCATTTTATTTTCCTGATGTAAGACTAATCAATACTGCCATTACGACTAAATGAAGGCAGTTTTAAACCAGGTTCCTTATGCATCCACTTGTAAAAAGCACGTCCAGTCAGGTTTTCTTCAGGCACAAAGCCCCAAAAACGACTGTCCGCACTTTGATCGCGATTATCCCCCATCGCGAAATAGTGACCTTCAGGAACCTTAACTTCCCAATATAAACCATTTTCTGTTGAATATTTACCATTTTCAACATAGTTGATAAATGGCGCTTGGCGCGCAACATTGACACCTTCAAGCTCACGCATGGTAAACGTATGCTTACCCATGGTTTCTTTATGATAAATCGATGTAGGTGTGTCGAGTTGATCTTTTTCACGGCTAAATTCCACAGGAACTTTTGCCACTTTCTGACCATTCACACTCAGTTGACCATGATCATAAATAATATGATCCCCTGGTAAACCAACCACACGTTTAATATAGCTAATGGTTGGTTGTGGTGGATAACGGAATACAATGACATCTCCACGTTCAGGCTCACCAACATCAATAATTTTTTTATTAATAATAGGTAATCGTACGCCATACTGATATTTATTCACCACAATAAAATCACCTGTCTCTAAAGTTGGAACCATAGAGTCTGATGGAATATTAAATGGCTCATATAAGAATGAACGCATCACCAAAACTATCGCTAGAATCGGCCAGAAGTCATAAGCCCACGCGATAACGACGTTTTCATTCCCTTTACCTTTGGTCTGCCGTTGTTTCCAGACAAACTTATCCAACAGCCAAATTAGGAAAAAAATGACTGTGGCAGGAACAAGGATCAAATTAAAGTCAAAATCCATGAGCTCATAAACCTCTATTTATTATCTTTCTACTTTCAATACCGCAAGGAACGCTTCTTGTGGGATTTCAACACTACCCACTTGCTTCATACGTTTCTTACCTTCTTTTTGTTTCGCAAGAAGTTTCTTCTTACGTGACACGTCACCACCATAACATTTTGCCAATACGTTTTTACGCATCGCTTTTACAGTTGAACGTGCAATGATTTGCGCACCAATTGCTGCTTGAATAGCCACATCAAACATTTGACGTGGAATCAAATCTTTCATTTTTTCAACTAGAGCAATACCACGATGACGAGCATCTTGGCGGTGACAAATCATGGCCAAGGCATCAACCTTCTCACCATTAATTAGCACATCTACCTTAACCAAAGATGAACTCTCAAAACGGACAAAGCTATAGTCAAGCGATGCAAAGCCACGTGAACATGATTTCAACTTATCAAAGAAATCCATTACCACTTCAGCCATTGGAATTTCAAACGTAATGGCCACTTGGTTCGCCATGAACTTCATATTCTTTTGAACGCCGCGACGTTCAACACATAAAGTCATCACATTACCCAAGTATTCTTGCGGTACTAAAATGTGACATTCAGCAATTGGCTCACGTAAGTCTTCAACTGTTGAACCATCCGGCATTTTAGAAGGACTATCGATATAAATGGTTTGACCATTTTTCATCACCGCTTCATAAATTACGGTTGGTGCTGAAGAAATCAGGTCCAGATCATACTCACGTTCTAAACGTTCTTGTACAATTTCCATGTGCAGCATACCCAAGAAGCCACAACGGAAGCCAAAACCAAGTGCATCTGAACTTTCAGGTTCAAAGAACAACGCTGAGTCATTAATTTGCAGTTTGTGCAGCGCCTCACGGAACGGTTCAAATTCACTTGAATCGATTGGGAATAAACCTGCATAGACCTGTGGTTTCACTTTTTTGAAACCCGGTAAGCTTTCAACTTCTGGTGTAGTTGCCAAGGTAATCGTATCACCAACTGGAGCACCAAAAATATCTTTAATACCCGCGATCACGAAACCAACTTCACCTGCTTCGAGCATGTCCGTTTCTGTGTGTTTCGGATTAAAAATACCTACTGAAGTAATGATGTGCGTTTGACCTGTTGATTTCATCAACATTTTATCGCCTTTACGCACACGACCTTCTTTAATACGAACTAAAGAAACCACGCCCAAATAGTTGTCGAACCAAGAGTCAACAATTAAGGCTTGTAATGGTGCATTACGATCGCCTTCGGGTGCAGGAATAACATTTACCAGTGTTTCAAGCACCCCTTCAATGCCTAGACCGGTTTTAGCTGAACATGTAGGTGCTTCAGTCGCTTCGATACCAATAATGTCTTCAATTTCTTGAATAACACGCTCTGGCTCTGCTTGCGGCAAATCAATTTTATTTAAAACAGGTAGGACTTCTAAACCTTGTTCAATTGCGGTATAGCAATTCGCTACAGATTGTGCTTCTACCCCTTGTGCAGCATCGACAACCAATAGTGCACCTTCACACGCAGCCAATGAACGTGAAACTTCATAAGAAAAGTCAACGTGCCCCGGTGTGTCAATGAAGTTGAGTTGGTATTCTTCACCATTAGGATGGGTGTAATACAAAGTCACTGACGCAGCTTTAATCGTAATACCACGCTCACGTTCCAATTCCATAGAATCTAGAACCTGCGCCTGCATTTCACGATCTTGCAAACCACCACAAGTTTGAATAAATCGGTCGGCAAGGGTCGACTTACCATGGTCGATATGCGCAATGATCGAGAAGTTACGAATGTTTTTTATATCAACAGATTTTTTAGCTTGCGCCATGGGCTACCTTGGAAAAATAAAAGCGCTATACATGCAATTCTTTATGCATAGCAAAAGCCGAATAGAAATTGCCGAGGATTATAGCAGATGGATTTTTCAAAGTATCGAAAATAATGCATTGCTTTTATGCAAGTCATTCATCCTACATGGAGAACTTGGCTAGTCTTGGTTTGAAATTTTGCGATAAAATCAAACTCAAAGATCATAAGCACTAAAATCCAGCGGATTTAGGCTATCCGCAATAGGTTGATACGCTTGGGTAAAGGTTGGCGACATGCGTTTTGGACGACCTGTGGCAATTTCAATGCATGCCCACTGCGTATTGCCTGTAAATAATATCGCTTTGTCTTTAGGTCGATAAAATACATACTGACGAAATGAATACAACGCATTGATATCATTGAGCCACGTTCGCAGAATAATCTCTTCACCTTCAACTGCTGCTTTGCGATATTGCACATGATGCTCAACAGCAACCATGGCATGCTTCAATTCAATATATTCTTTTAAACCTAAACCCAAGGCTTCAATATGTGCTGTCGCGACATCTTGCATCCAACTGACGTACACCACGTTATTCACATGATTTAATGTGTCGATATGTTCAGCTTGAACTGTAATTTTTAAATCAAAGATATCGCTCATAGCGTCCTGCAAATTTTAAAATATGCTCCACAGTCTACCCATTTTTATCTAAGGGTGAATTGCAAAAACGCTAAAGTTAAAAAACCACTCGCTTGGAGTGGTTTTCATTTAGTAAATCATTATTGAATGCGCATGCCCACAATCGCACGTTGCCCCTGACGAATCAAAGAAACACGTGCAATGCTGCCATTTTTCAATTCTGAAATAACTTTCACAAAATCTTCTGCATTATTCACAGCTTTATTATTAACTTGAGTCACAACGTCACCCGGCTGAATTCGCGCCTGTGAAGCTATACCTCCTGCACGTACATCTTGAATTAAGACACCGCCTTTTAGACTCAGTTGTTTTAATTCATCTGCAGTTAAATTACGAATTGACACCCCAATCACCGGGCCTTTTTTCACAGGTGCAATTTCAGCTTTTGCAGGCGTATCATCTGGTGCAGTGATCAAGGTTGCTGAAATGTTTTGGCGTTTATCATCACGTAATACTTCAAGCTGAATACTTTGATTAGGACCTGTACGATTGAGATAATTCAGCAGTTCGCCTGTACGTGAAATTGGTGTGCCATTAAATTTCAAAATGACATCACCCACTTTAAAGCCAGCTTTTGCAGCAGGTGAATTTGGTGCAACTTGAGTAATCAAAGAGCCTTCTGGTTTTGAAAGGTTATAAGACTCTGCAAGATTACGATCGATATCTTGTAGCATGACGCCTAAATAAGCACGTGTTACCTTGCCGTTTTTCTTTAATTGGTCTGCAACATCCATTGCAACATCAATGGGAATCGAGAACGATAACCCCATATAACCGCCTGTACCACTAAAGATACGAGAATTTACCCCGACTACTTCACCAGACTGATTAAATAATGGACCACCAGAATTACCCGGGTTCAATGCCACGTCGGTTTGAATGAATGGAACCGAGGTTTCTCCCATCATATTACGCATTTTAGCACTAACGATTCCTGCCGAAGCTGAATAGTCAAAGCCAAATGGTGAACCAATGGCCAACACTGGCTCACCTACACGTAAACGGTCAACATTGCCTGTGCGTAGCTCAGGAAAATTTGAACCTTTGACCTTTAACAAAGCCACGTCAGTCCGCTCATCACTACCCACAACTGTGGCATCAATTTCACGGCGGTCATTCAGCACGATGGTGACTTTCGAGGCATCTTCTACCACATGGTGATTGGTTAACAGATAACCATCTTTACTAATAAAGAATGCGCTTCCATAACCGGTCTTTTCTTGCGGCATTTTTTGCTGCGGAATAACCACCTGATTACCGAAAAAGCGTCGTAATATTTCTGGGACTTGTTGCTGCAAAAGCTCTTCTTGACTAAGCTTTTTAACCACATTCACGCTTACGACAGCTGGGCTGACTTGTTCAACCAAATTGGAAAAATCAACAGGACCCGCTGCCTGAGTCTGCACGCTAGCAACCGTAAACACAGCTGCATAGAGTCCCTTTTGTAAATACGATTTATTCATTGTTAGCATTCACTCAATTGTGCTTATCATTTGAAATACGTTAGTTTTTATCACAATGCAAGTCTAAGCTTCGTAATAAAATGTTTGATGATTATTTATGATAAACAATCTTAAACATTCCTTAAATATTACAGATCTATGAATATTTTTCATTATTTAGTTAATTTATAGTCATTGCGTTTTTAGGCAAAAACAGTTGTGATGATCGGACATTTTTAAAATTAGCTGATGGACATGTCTAATTTAAACACGACACATCAATTTGATGTGATTATTGTGGGAAGTGGCGGTGCAGGCCTAAGTTTAGCCCTATCGTTACCAGATCATTTTAATATTGCTGTTTTAGCTAAATCGACGCTGACGGATGCCAGTACATATTATGCCCAAGGTGGTGTTGCTGCCGTCCTCGATAAAACAGATTCTATTGAACAACATATCAATGACACCATGATTGCCGGTGCGCATTTATGTGAAATGGCAGCGGTAAAACAAACCGTTGAAGGTGGTAAATCTTCTGTCGATTTTCTACTGAATCAGGGTGTGCAATTTACTTTAGACGACCAAGAACAGTTACATCTGACACGTGAAGGTGGTCACTCTCACCGGCGGATTATCCATGCAGCAGATGCCACAGGTCGTGCTATTTCCACAACATTGGTTGAACGTGCGCAAGAAAAAGCCAATATTCATATTTTTGAAAATTTTATTGCAATCGATTTAATCACCGCACAAAAATTAAATCCTGAAGCTGAAAACCGTGCTCTCGGTCTATATGCTTTAGATGAAAAAACCGAAAAAGTACATACCTTTTTAGCACCGTTCACTGCCCTTGCCTGTGGTGGTGCCATGAAGGCATATTTATATACATCAAATCCCGACATTGCGACGGGTGATGGTATTGCCATGGCGTATCGTGCAGGCTGCCGTGTTGCCAATATGGAGTTTAACCAATTCCATCCAACCTGTTTATATCATCCTCAAGCTCGCTCTTTCTTAATTACCGAAGCGATGCGTGGCGAAGGTGCCTATTTACGTCTTCCAGATGGTGAACGCTTTATGCTGCGCTTTGATGAGCGTGCCGAATTAGCACCACGCGATATCGTAGCGCGCGCTATTGATTATGAAATCAAACGTCTAGGAATCCGTCATGTTTGGCTTGATATCACCCATAAACCTGCAGAATTTGTCAAAGAACATTTCCCAACATTGTATGAACGCTTAATGGAACTCGGTATTGATATTACCAAAGAAATGATTCCGGTGGTTCCGGCAGCACACTACACCTGTGGTGGCGTTGTGGTTGATGAAAACAGTCAGACCGATATTCCAGGCCTATATGCCATTGGAGAAACCTCTTATACCGGCCTACATGGTGCAAACCGTATGGCCAGTAACTCCTTACTTGAATGTTTCGTCTATGGTATGAGTGCTTCAACACATATCACAGCACAACATCAAGGGACTTATCAGGCGCCTCATGTCCCAGAATGGGATGACTCGCAAGTGACTAACCCTGATGAAGATGTAGTGATTTTGCAAAATTGGGACGAGCTTCGCCAAACCATGTGGAACTACGTGGGCATTGTCAGAACGACCAAGCGGCTTCAACGAGCGCTCCATCGTATTGAAATGCTTAATCGTGAAATTACCGAGTATTACCAAGACTACCAAGTCAGTAAAAATCTGATTGAACTACGTAACTTGGTACTGGTATCAGAAATGATTGTGCGCTGTGCAATGGAACGTAAAGAATCTCGTGGTCTGCATTTCACTTTAGACTATCCTGAACAAGCAGCAGAATTACGAAAAACAGTCCTAACTCCACCCAATTTCCAAGTGGAATGTCCATTGGTGAATACAGAACTGGTTTCTTAAACATCTAAAATGTCTAAAAACCATAAAAAGCCGAATATAAATTCGGCTTTTTATTTGAATCAGCAAATGCAATTGAGCCTTTATATTCGTTTTGGTGGAATAGAATAACTCCCTGTTATATGTGCAACAGGCTCATCCACACCTGCTGAATACACCAACACCTCACCATAAATTATACTTTTGCCCACTTTCAGCAATCGACACTCGCCTATTAAATCTTGATTGGCTTCGGGTTTTCTTAAAAAATTAATATTCATATTGGTCGTGACCGCCAGTCCTACAATTCCGATCTCCCCCAATATAGCCACATATAGCGCAAAGTCCGCCAAAGTCATCATAGTCGGGCCTGAAACAGTATTGCCAGGCCGCAAATCTTTTTCAGTCACATGCCAAATTAAAGTGGCAGCCTTTTCACCAACTTCAACGATAGTGCAATGCTTTAAGCTTGGCGCAAATTCAGTCTTAAGGAAATTGATAATCTCCTGTTTTGTAGCATGCATAAAAAATCATCCATAACTTTTGCTATGGATGATTTTTAAATCAATTGCCTAACAAATACTATGGCATTTTAGATCTGCTGTAGATGCGATAATGCCTGTTGGAAAACATGCTCAGGTGTTTGGGTTGCGTCAAGGCGTTTCATTCGTTCAGGGTGCGTTTGATGAATCTCAGCAAAACCTGATCTTACTTTCTCAAAGAAAGTTGCTTTCTCTTGTTCAAAACGGTCTAAAGCACCACGCTCTCTTGCTCTTAACATTCCTGTTTCAATCGGTGCATCAAGCCAAAAAGTAATATCAGGTATACGCGCAACAAAACTTGCATTTAAGACATTGAGCTTGTCACGATCTAAACCACGTCCTGCACATTGATAAGCAAAACTCGAATCGGCAAAACGATCACATAAAACGATTTTACCTTCTGCCAATGCAGGTAAAATCACGCGCGCCAAATGCTGTGCGCGTGCAGCATACATAAGTAACAACTCTGTATCATCACTCATTGCTTCATCATGATTGACGGCCAAAAGTAATGCACGAATTTGTTCAGCCATAGGTGTACCACCCGGCTCACGTGTAAGTACGACATTTTTACCCAAATTTTGGAAATGATCATGTAATTTACGAATGAGTGTAGTTTTACCCACACCTTCCGTGCCTTCAAAGCTAATAAACATGCTCACTCCTTAGTTTTTCGCACGAATTACAGATAAATATTCTTGTACCGCGCGGTTATGGTCTTGCAAATTACTGCTAAATTTATGGCCGCCATTTCCTGTTGCAACAAAATATATATTGTTAGATGAATCAGGATGCATCGCGGCTTCAATTGCTTTTTGACTCGGCAAAGCAATCGGTGTTGGTGGTAAACCATTAATCGTGTAAGTGTTATAGGCTGTTGGTGTACGTAAGTCCTGACGCGTAATATTACCGTTGTACTTATCGCCCATACCGTAAATCACAGTTGGATCTGTTTGCAAACGCATCCCTTGTTTGAGACGACGCACAAATACACCAGACACTTGTTCAAGCTCACTATCAATACTGGTTTCTTTTTCAATAATCGACGCCATAATCAGGGCTTCATATTTATCTTTATACGGTAAATTTTGAGCTCGATTAGTCCAAGCCTGATCTAAGGCTTTGATTTGTCGGTTATACAAATCCTTCAAAATTTTTCGATCAGATTCGCCTTTTGCAAAGAAATACGTATTTGGTGCAAATAATCCTTCTGGGTGTGAATACGGAATACCGAGTTCTTTTAAGATTTGTGCATACGGTAAATGACTGATGTCATGCGTCACCAAAGGATCATTTTTTAACGCGTCTATCAGTTGCTTAAATGTCGTCCCTTCGATCACTAAAATTCGATTCATTTGCGCATTTTCAGAGTTAGAAATCAGTTTCATGACTTCACGTACGCTCATGCCTTCATGGATTTCATACACACCAGCTTTCAGGGTGTCATTGATCATGAACTTTTGGTACAACTTTAAAATAATAGGAAAATGAACTTGTTTCTCTTTGGAAAGTCGGTCAATAAAACCTGAATAGGTATCCCCTGCACCAATCGCCAACATTTGCTTTTTGCCTTCCACGGGATAGGCTTTAAATAAACTCGACCACAGTAAAATCGCCACAAGTACAACGATGCCAAGTAGCACAACCAAACATGCTTTAAATGGAAAACCTGCTTTGGCAGATTTTTTCTTATTTGTTTTTTTAGACGCGGTGGACATATTAACGAATCTGACTTAATTGAAGTGTTCGGAAAAGTTCAATACAAGCTTGAACATCTAACTCAACTCCATTCAGAGTTGATGCAATTTTCATGGGACTTAAAGCATTGCAGAAAAAAACACTCTGAAAATGCGTAATTTCATCCATATTGACGTGACGTTGAGTACATGCAATCTGATGCTGCTGCATCCGTTTTAAAATTTCTGCACGCATGACACCATGCACGCCATTATAACGAAGTTCGGGCGTAATCCATCCTTCATTTGTACGAATAAAACAATTACTGCTCACACCTTCGACAACTGTACCTTGCACATCCGTCACCAAAGCTTCCCCCCATGGGGTTTGATCCAACTCTGCTTTGAGCATGACTTGTTCTAATCGATTTAAGGACTTCAAGCCCACCAAACTTGGCATGGTTAACCCAATGGCTTGATGTAATACACCACTTTCGACATTTTCGTACTCAAAATCTGCAACAGCTTTGGGGTAATAAAACACCCAAACATCTGCTGGATGCTCAGGTAAACTATAGCCACGCTGACCGATACCACGACTCAACACGATTTTCAAAGTGCCATTGACGACATCTTGTTTACGTAACAATTTTAGAGTGTCTTCAATGAGGCTTAAATCTGCATTTAGCTTTAATCGCTCATTACTCAGTTTTAATCGTGCAATATGCAAAGCTAAAAGTTCTATTTGTCCTTGGCGAATACGTGCCGTGCTAAAACAGCCATCGCCATAGTGAAAGGCTCGATCAAGTAAATCAACTTGTTCTATTTGCTGCGCATTTTTAAAACACTGCATACATCGTCATCCCAATTACATCACTTTATTTTAAAAAATAATCGTTCAGCATATATTTCTTTTTTGTTCATATTAAATTCTTTTTTAATTATTTTTTCTGCATAAAAACTACAGATATTCTTGCCTCATCCAACAAAACATGTATAAAAATTGAGGACAACATGAATCTATCTAAATTAAAACTTGGGGTTTTGGCTGCATTCATTTCTGCCACAGCATTCAGTGCATCTGCCAAAGATTTCTTAAATGTGTCATATGATCCAACCCGTGAATTGTATGACAACTTCAATAAAGACTTTAGCGTTTACTGGAAAAAAACCACAGGCCAAGACATTAACTTTAAACAATCTCATGGTGGCTCAGGCAAACAGGCTCGTGCTGTTATTGATGGTCTAGATGCCGATGTCGTCACTTTGGCCTTGGCTGCAGATATTGATGAAATTGCTGCACGTGGTTTAGTTGCAAAAGACTGGCAAAAGAAATTTCCGCAAAACTCAACGCCCTATACATCGACCATTGTGTTCCTAGTGCATAAAGGCAACCCGAAAGGCATTAAAGACTGGGGCGATTTAATTAAACCGGGTGTCGACATTATTACCCCGAACCCAAAAACATCCGGTGGTGCGCGTTGGAACTATTTAGCTGCGTGGGCTTGGGCCAAACACCAAGCAGGTGGTAATGATACAAAAGCCCAAGAATTTGTCCGCCAAATCTATAAGCAAACCAAAGTCCTCGACTCAGGTGCTCGTGGTGCAACAACTACATTCGCTGAACGTGGTATTGGTGACGTGTTATTGGCTTGGGAAAATGAAGCACATCTGGCAGTTCGTGAACAGCCGGGTAAGTTTGAGATTGTGACCCCTTCACTTTCTATCTTGGCCGAGCCACCTGTTGCGATTGTAGAAAAAAATGCCAAGAAGGATGGCAATGAAAATTTAGCCAAAGCATATTTAAATTATCTGTACTCACCTGCAGGTCAAACCATTGCAGCACAGAACTATTATCGCCCACGTAATGCTGCGGTACTGGCAAAATATAAAAATGTTTTTAAACCTTTAAAATTAGTGACTATTGATAAAGAGTTTGGTGGTTGGAGCAAAGTACAGAAAAAACATTTTGAAAATGGTGGCGTCTTTGATCAAATCGTGAAGACCAATAATTCCAAATAATGCTTTAAATACAGAAAAGCATCTTCCTTTCGCATAAGGTCGATGCTTTTTTTTCGTAGACACACTTGTTATCTTTTTTATTCATATAAAATTCGTTTTTAATTATTTTTTATGCATAAAGATTGGCGCTATTCTTCCCCCATGTTACAGATAAAGTAAAAATTATTGAGGTTCACATGAGTATTTCCGCAAAATTAAAATTGGGTGTTCTTGCTGCCGTCATCTCGACGATTTCTTTTGGTGCAGCTGCAAAAGACTTTTTAAACGTATCTTACGACCCAACGCGTGAACTCTATGAAAGTGTGAATAAAGACTTCAGTAAATATTGGGAAAGCCGTACAGGTCAAAAAATTAATTTTAAACAATCTCACGGTGGTTCGGGCAAACAAGCACGTGCAGTCATTGATGGCTTAGATGCCGATGTGGTGACTTTAGCACTTGCAGCAGATATTGATGTGATTGCAGAAAAAGCCAAACTTTTACCTGCAGATTGGCAAAAGAAACTTCCGCAAAACTCAACGCCATATACCTCAACAATTGTGTTCTTAGTACGTAAAGGCAACCCAAAAGCAATTAAAGATTGGGGCGATCTGGTTAAACCAGGCGTAGGTATTATTACCCCAAACCCGAAAACTTCAGGCGGTGCGCGTTGGAACTATTTAGCTGCGTGGGCTTGGGCAAAACATCAAGCGGGTGGTAATGATACAACGGCTCAAGAATTCGTCCGTAAGATTTATAAAAACACCAAAGTGCTCGATTCAGGCGCACGTGGTTCGACTACGACCTTTGCTGAACGTGGTATTGATGATGTATTGCTGGCTTGGGAAAATGAAGCACATTTAGCGATTCGTGAACAACCGGGTAAATTTGAAATTGTGACCCCTTCACTTTCAATTTTAGCTGAGCCCCCTGTTGCTGTTTTAGAAAAAAACGCAGAGAAAAAAGGTAATCTTTATTTAGCCAAAGGTTATTTAAACTTCCTTTATTCACCACGTGGTCAGCAAATCGCGGCTCAAAATTTTTACCGTCCACGTAACGCTACAACACTTGCACAATACGCGTCAGTCTTTAAGCCACTTAAACTCGTAACCATTGATAAAGAATTTGGTGGTTGGGATAAAGTCCAAAAAGCACACTTTGAAAATGGCGGCGTGTTTGACCAAATCGTTAAAGCCAACAACGGAAAATAAGACCAGTCATTGACTGAATCAGGAGAACTTGACATGACACATACAGTAATTGTCCCAGGAGTAGGCGGTAGTGAACACGCGCATTGGCAATCTTGGTTACAACGTCAGCTCATGTCTAGCTCTCGTGTTCAGCAAAAAGATTGGAATCATCCTGTACTAAAAGACTGGATTAAACAATTCGTTCAAACCTTACGACCATTACAGGGTGAAATTCAAATTGTGGCGCATAGCTTTGGTTGTTTAACCACGGTGGCAGCATTGGCCTTGCATCCAGAACTCAATAAAAAAATCAAAAATTTAGTTTTGGTTGCGCCAGCCAATCCAGCTCGCTTTGGAGAAAACGGCTTTGCACGCGACAGTACAACGGATTACAAAGCATTTTTTCATCAGCTAAGTATTCGTGTGCCAACAACGATGTTGATTAGTGAAAATGATCCTTGGCTTAGCTTTGAAGATGCAAAACAACTTGCAGATGCTTGGAAGCTCTACCCTGTAAATATGGGCGCTGTGGGTCACATTAATGTTGCATCAGGTTTTGGACCATTTCCTGAAATTTTCAATTACTTAATTTCAGAAAACCACATGAAACATATCAGCTTTACTGATGAAAACAAGTATTTATTTCAATTTGCTTTTTAACTACTGAGCATTAAGCTTGTCGCAAAATCATTTATTCAATTTTGCTGACCTTTTAAGTCAGCTTTTCTCATTTTGAGGAGTCATCATGTCGCAGCGATCCCGAGTGCTGCCAGGATTTGGTCTTTCTCTAGGCTTTACCCTAGCGTATTTATCCTTAATTGTGCTCATTCCCCTTTCGGCCGTATTTATTAAATCTTTAGGTATCGGTTGGGATGGACTATGGGAAATTTTAAGCTCAGAACGTATTTTAAAATCGTTACAACTGAGTTTTAGTGCCGCCATTATTGCTGCGTTAGTCAATGTGGTTTTTGGTTTGCTCTTAGCATGGTGTTTGGTTCGTTATACCTTCCCGGGTAAACGTATTGTCGATGCTTTGGTTGATTTACCTTTTGCATTGCCAACTGCCGTTGCTGGTATTGCACTGACTTCGTTATATGCACCGACTGGTTGGATCGGTCAGTACCTTGAACCCATTGGCATTAAAGTCGCATATACCCCGATCGGTATTACCTTGGCCCTCATCTTTATTGGTATTCCTTTTGTGGTTCGTACTGTACAGCCTGTACTGAGCGACCTAGAAACTGAACTTGAAGAAGCAGCTTCAGCATTGGGTGCAAATCGCTTTCAGATCGTGACCAAAGTGATCTTACCTATTCTATTTCCTGCGCTGTTAACAGGTTTTGCTTTGGCCTTTGCACGCGGTGTGGGTGAGTATGGATCGGTGATTTTTATCGCAGGTAACCAACCCTTCAAAACTGAAATTGCCCCATTGATGATCATCTCTCGCCTTGAGGAATACGATTATGCAGGCGCGACCACGATTGCAGTCGTGATGCTGGTGATTTCTTTTGCCATTTTATTCTTAATTAACTTGGTTCAAGCATGGGCAAGCCGCCGTACAGGGAGAACTGCACGATGAATACGAATAGTAATGCGCTTGCGGAAAAATTACAGTCGCGTGATGCTACGCGTGAACCAACATGGGTACGCTATACACTGATAGTGATTGCATTGATTTTCTTTGCGAGCTGCCTGATTTTGCCCTTGGTTTTGGTTTTCGTTGAAGCCTTTAAACAAGGTGTTGGCGTTTACTTCCAAGCACTGGTTCATCCAGACACATTATCAGCAGTGAAACTGACCTTACTGACCGCTGTGATTGCCGTACCGCTAAACGTAGTGTTTGGTGTAGCTGCGGCATGGTGTGTTGCCAAGTTTAATTTCCGTGGTAAATCTATTTTAACCACGATTATTGATATGCCATTTTCAGTCTCTCCAGTTATTGCTGGCTTAATGTTGGTATTGATTTTTGGTACTCAAGGTTGGTTAGGCGGCTGGCTGATGGATAACGACATCAAAATTTTATATGCCGTTCCAGCCATTGTCCTTGCTACTGTGTTTATTACCGTTCCTTTTGTGGCACGTGAGTTGATTCCATTAATGGAAGCTCAAGGGACAGAGGAAGAAGAAGCGGCAATCGTCTTGGGTGCTTCAGGTTGGCAGACATTCTGGAAAGTGACACTTCCAAATATCAAATGGGGCTTAATCTACGGCGTGATTCTATGTAATGCACGTGCAATGGGTGAGTTTGGTGCTGTTTCTGTGGTTTCAGGTCACATTCGTGGCGAAACCAACACCTTACCGCTACACGTAGAAATCCTTTATAACGAATATACCTTTAGTGCTGCTTTTGCTGTGTCTTCACTATTAGCGCTCTTGGCGATTGTCACCCTGATTTTAAAAACATGGGTTGAACTACGTCAGGAACGACAAGACAAGCGTAAAGAAGATTCACAAGTTTCTTAAGGAATGACCTCATGAGTATTCAAGTAAAAAATATTGAAAAACACTTTGGTGCATTCCATGCACTTAAAAATATCTCTTTAGATTTCCCAGATGGTCAGCTCGTTGCGCTGCTTGGCCCATCAGGCTGTGGTAAAACCACCCTGCTCCGTATCATTGCTGGTCTTGAATCTGCCGATGGCGGCCAAGTGATTTTAGAAGGTGAAGATGCCACTAAAGTTCATGTCCGTGAACGCGAAGTTGGTTTTGTATTCCAGCATTATGCACTGTTCCGCCACATGACCGTATTTGACAACATTGCTTTTGGTTTACGCGTACGCCCACGTGCAACACGTCCATCAGAAGCGGAAATCAAAAAACGGGTTACTCGTTTGCTTGATCTTGTTCAACTTGGTTTCTTGGCTGACCGTTACCCTGCACAACTTTCAGGTGGTCAACGCCAACGTATTGCCCTAGCACGTGCATTAGCGGTTGAACCGCGTGTGTTATTACTGGATGAGCCTTTTGGTGCATTGGATGCCAAAGTTCGTAAAGAATTACGCCGCTGGTTACGTACCTTGCATGACGAACTCCACATCACCTCTATTTTCGTGACCCATGACCAAGAAGAAGCGCTTGAAGTGGCCGATCAAATCATTGTGATGAATAAAGGCAACGTAGAACAGATTGGCTCGCCACGTGAAGTTTATGAAAAACCTGCAACACCGTTTGTATTTGACTTTTTAGGTCAAGCCAACCGTTTTGAAGGTCAAAATAGCAATGGCCTTATTCAAATTGGTGAAGACCGAATTTTGTTGCCACAAAATGCCAATGCACCGCAAGGCAATGTCATTGCCTTCGCTCGTCCGGATGAACTGCGTATTCATGCACAGCCGCAAGAAAATGCCATCCAAGCGACTTTTGTACGTGAGCTTTGGATTGCAGGTAAAGTCATTGCTGAACTGCATGACCGCCAAGGCAATCTGATCGAAATTTCATTAACGGCTGATGAAGCGAAAGCGCATCAATTCCGCCCAAATCAAACGGTATGGTTAAGTGCAACAAACTTGCATTTATTTGAAAACCAAGTTGCATAAAACAAAAAGTTGGGGCCGTCACAAGCCCCACTTGCTTTTAAGGTAAAATAAAATTATGAATTTCCAACAATTAAGAATTATTCGAGAAACAGTACGTCAGAATTTTAATTTAACAGAAGCATCTGCTGCACTTTACACTTCGCAGTCAGGCGTGAGTAAACACATCAAAGATCTAGAAGATGAACTTGGTGTACAGCTGTTCATCCGTAAAGGTAAACGTTTACTCGGTTTAACCGAACCAGGCCAGTCATTATTGGGTATCGTTGAACGCATGCTTGTAGATGCAGACAATATTAAACGTCTAGCAGATGACTTTAACAAAGTGGATGAAGGGACATTAACGATTGCGACTACACATACGCAAGCGCGTTATGTCTTGCCGCCGATTGTGAACCAATTTAAAAAAGAATTTCCAAAAGTTCATCTAATTTTGCAACAAGCAAGCCCTGTTGAAATTACAGAAATGCTCCTTCAAGGTGAAGCGGATATTGGGATCGCAACCGAATCATTAACCAATGAAGATAACCTGGCAAGCGTGCCTTACTACAACTGGCAACACAGCATCATTACGCCTAAAGAGCACCCACTGACCCAAAAATCAAATATCTCCATTGAAGATTTATCGAACTATCCAATTATTACCTATCACGGTGGTTTTACAGGTCGTTCAAAAATTGATAAAGCCTTTGAAGATTCAGGCTTTGATGTTGATATCGTGATGTCCGCACTTGATGCAGACGTTATTAAAACCTATGTTGAACTTAATATGGGCGTGGGTATTGTCAACGATGTGGCATATGACCCAGAACGAGATTACCGTTTAAAACAAATTCCTACCGATATTTTTGGTGTTAATACCACTTGGATTGCTGTTCGCAAAGGACATTTACTACGCGGTTATGGCTATGAGTTTATTTCTTTATGTTCACCAGATGCTGACATCAAAGCGTTGAAAAAAGTCGCTTACCCAGAAGACTGATAGACCAATTAATGAATTAAAGAGGACACCTGCTGTCCTCTTTTTTTGGTAAACACATATTTTATCTAAGTTTTCTTGGCTTTATTTTTAATTGTGATTAAAATACATCCAACACAATAAAAATTAAAACCTTATTACTTCCGACCCATATTTATGAAAAATCAATTCGTCGCAGTGGCAGTCGGTATCGTCTGTCCCATACAAATCATGTATGCAGCAGGGATAGAAAACTCAGATCAATCGATCTCGGCCTTTCTTGAACCCGGAAATTATACTGAAGTCAGTTTCGCTTACGTCGATGCTCAAGTGGACGGCAAAGTTCAAAACCAAGGTTTAATCAGTGAGTTGGGCATCACTGATTTTTCTACAGGGAATCTCGCCCATCAACAATTTTCTGGGAAATTTGCACTTAAAATTCAACCGCATGAAAATATTTCTGCGGGGGTGATTTATGAACAACCCTTTCATACCGATATCAGTTATCAATATAGTCCACGCTTACCCGATGGCTCAAATATCGATATTGAAAGCGCCGATATTAACTTTAGAACGCATAACTTAACTGGGCTGGTAGGCTATCAACCTAATAAAAATTGGAATATTTATAGCGGTTTAAGCCTACAAACATTTAAGGGTGATTTAAAAATATCTGGGCAACAATATGCAGCTCTCAATGGATACCATGCCGACTTTAAACAAGATGAAGCGCTCGGATGGCTGCTCGGTTTCAGTTATCAAATCCCTGAATACGCTATTAAAACCAGCCTAACCTATCGTTCAAAAATCAAACATGACACCAAGACCTCTGAATCGACTTTGTATTCAAATGGTCCTTTTCAGTTAGTCCCTGACATCCATACATCCATTCAAACGCCACAAAGCGTCAATTTTGAATTTCAAACAGCTGTTAGCTCACATAATGTTGTATATGGCACAATTCGTTGGATTAATTGGAAAGATTTTAGCATTCAACCACCGCAGTTTAATGCTGTACTTCAATATGCAGCACTCGATCCGCAATACCGTGATTTAGCTGATATCCAATTGGTGGAATATCAGAAAGATCAATGGTCAGGAAAATTGGGGATTGCACATCAATTTAATCCGAGTTGGCTCGCTGCTGCAGAATTTATTTGGGATAACGGGACAGGAAATGCGGCGTCTACCTTAAACCCAAGTGATGGCTATCGAGGTTTAGGTTTAGGTATGATGCATAAATTTAACCCGAACAATTTTCTAGCAACTGGCTTGTATTATTTGAAACTCTCAAAACCATCGAATACTGAAACATCTCATATTTCAGGTCTTGCAAGTGTCTCAGACAATGATGCCATGATCTATGGTCTGAAATTTGGTCACAGATTTTAAACGCTTTCTAATAAAAAAAAACGAGCCGAAGCTCGTTTTTTTATTTCAGTAATAACTTACCAATGGTAGCTCACACCTACTTTACCTACTGGAAGCCATTCGTATTTGTCATCTTGCTCAACGTTACGTTCATGATCAGCAAGAATTGCAGGGTCATCACCTACACCTGTCAATTTAGCCGATGGATTACCAGTGTAATAAGCACCTACTTCACCGAATACGCCCCAGTTTTTATTCAATTTTGGCGCAAAACCTAAACCTAGGTATGGAGCGATATCATTATCATAAGACACTGTACCGTTTACTCGTGTAAAGTTTGTCTCTTCACCATCAATTTTAATTGGTGTATCACCTTTACGACGCTTATCTAACGTATATTCAGTGTCGATATAACCTACACCCGCAGCAACATAAAGACCTTGAGCCCATGGATTAGCACTTGCACCCCAAGGACGAACTTCTGCATTTAAGTAACCAACTTTGTTATCCATATCCATGTCGTATTTTACGCCATCGACAGATAAGTCATCAGACCATGAAATATCACCACCGTTATAACCTAATGCAAGGCCAACGTATGGGTTCGCAGTCCAAAGTAACGCACCACCATAACCAGTCGTACCCACTTCTAGACGAGCGCCAGTTGGGATAAGTTGGTTTTGATCAAATGCATAGCCATCATGAACTACAGAGGTATCTGCCATTGCAGTACCTGCAGCAGTAAGTAGAGCAGCTACTGTTAATAAACGTAATGATTTCATGTGTTTCTCCTCAAAATAAACTGTTATTCAGATTTTACAGACTTGTTATATGGCACATGTTAAAAGGAAACACAGCTCAACATTTATGCAAATTTACTGATTTTTTGTTAACTTTTGATACATTTAGATTTTAATATTGATTAATAAAGAGTTTTTGTTTCATTTTTTTAAATATAATAATGATGTTAAGGAACAATTCTGTATATTTTGCGTATTTTTTATACATACCTTATGAAAATGCTAAATTCATCACTCTTAATTTCTTGGTTTTAGTGCTTGCTTAATAATTAATTCCGATCCTAGGCCGATTTACCATCTATTTTTAACTCGATTTAGTGTAAAATCTTGGAAAATTTTTTTCTGGATGGAAGAACATGTCTCAGCTTTCAACAATCATTGAACAAGCGTTTGAAGACCGTGCTAATTTCACTGCAGCTGACTGTCCTGCTGAAGTACGTGCAGCAGTAGAAGAAGTGATCGCTGGCCTAGATAACGGTACATTACGTGTTGCTGAAAAAATTGATGGTGAATGGATTGTTCATCAATGGGTGAAAAAAGCCGTTTTGCTTTCATTCAAATTGAACGACAACAAACCAATGGAAGCTTGTGACTTACGCTTCTATGACAAAGTTGACACTAAGTTCTCTGACTGGACTGAAGAACAATTTAAAGCTGCTGGTGTACGTGTAGTACCACCTGCTGTAGCACGTAAAGGTTCTTTCCAAGCAAAAAATGTTGTATTGATGCCTTCATATGTCAATATTGGTGCATATGTTGACGAAGGTACGATGGTTGATACATGGGCAACTGTTGGTTCATGTGCTCAAATTGGTAAAAACGTACATTTGTCTGGTGGCGTTGGTATTGGTGGCGTTCTTGAACCACTTCAAGCGAACCCAACAATCATTGAAGACAACTGCTTTATCGGCGCACGTTCTGAAATCGTTGAAGGTGTGATCGTAGAAGAAGGTTCTGTGATTTCAATGGGCGTATTCATTGGTCAATCGACTAAGATTTATGACCGTGAAACTGGCGAAATCCATTACGGCCGTGTTCCTGCGGGTTCTGTTGTAGTTTCTGGTAGCTTGCCGTCTAAATGCGGTAAATACAGCCTCTACGCTGCAGTAATCGTGAAAAAAGTTGATGCGAAAACTCGTGCGAAAACAAGCTTGAACGAATTATTACGCGAAGACTAAGTCTTTATTTCAGCGGAGCATTCGTGTTCCGTGGAGCCTCTATCGCTCCTCGTCTCTACGGTTAGCAATGATCGTAGAGATTTTTTGTTTTTTTATATCTGGTTAATTTTGTTATGAGTACCCTTCGATCTTCCGCTATTCCTGTTTCTGATCCGTCTGCGGGTTTACGTATTACGGAGATTTTTTATTCATTGCAAGGTGAAGCCAATACCGCAGGTTTGCCTACGGTCTTTATCCGTTTAACTGGCTGTCCGTTACGTTGCACTTATTGTGATACAACCTATTCGTTTGAAGGCGGTGAACGCCAATCATTAGAAGAAATTATTCAAACTACTTTAGATTTTAAAACCCCTTATATTTGCGTGACAGGTGGTGAGCCGCTTGCTCAACCGAACGCCCTTCCCCTCATGACTCGTCTGGCCGATTTAGGCTGCGAAGTCTCTTTAGAAACCAGCGGTGCTTTAGATGTGTCTAAAGTTGACCCACGTGTTTCAAAGGTTATGGATTTAAAAACCCCGACATCGGGTGAAGTTGCACGCAACTTGCTTAGCAACTTCGACCATTTAACAGCGCATGATCAAATCAAATTTGTGATTTGTAATCGTGAAGACTATGAATGGTCAAAACAGCAAGTTGAGCGCTATAAGCTAAACGAAAAAGTCAACACCATTTGGTTCTCTCCGGCCTTTGCCGTTGAAAAAGGCGCTGTTCGTTTACCTCAGCTTGCACGTGATTTAGCACAATGGATTTTAGAAGACCATCTCCCTGTTCGCTTCCAATTGCAATTACATAAATTGCTTTGGAACGATGAAACTGGTCGTTAAGTTTTAAAGAATTATTTGGAGTAATGCATATGCGCCCTCGTGCCATAGTTTTATTGTCTGGCGGCTTAGACTCAACCACTTGTTTAGCTTGGGCTCAAGCGCGTTATGAATGTATCGCCTTGAGTTTTATGTATGGTCAACGTTCTACGACAGAACTAGATGCTGCTCGTGAGTTAACTAAGCAGGCTGGTGTAGAACATCGTGTCATTAATATCGATTTAGGTAACTTAGGTGGCTCTGCTTTAACTGACCATAGCATTGAAGTTCCTGATCATGAACAAGCCGGTATTCCTGTAACTTATGTACCAGCGCGTAACACGATTTTCTTGTCATATGCTTTAGCTGCGGCGGAAGTTTTTGGTGCAGAAGCAATTGTCATTGGTATTAATGCAGTTGATTACTCAGGCTATCCAGACTGTCGTCCAGAGTTTATCGAAGCATTTGCCAACATGGCTCGCCTTGCAACAAAGGTTGGCGTTGAAGGAAAACCACTTAAATTTGAAACACCTCTGTTACATTTATCCAAAGCAAATATCATTCGCTTAGGTATAGAACATGGCGTAGACTACAGTCAAACGGTGTCTTGCTATCAAGCAGATGACCAAGGTCGTGCTTGCGGTAAATGCGATAGCTGCCGTCTTCGTAAACAAGGTTTCGTTGACGCAGGTGTTGAAGATCCGACACGTTACATACCGAAATAACAAGGTAGGGTTTATGAAAAATTTAAAATCAAACATTATTCTTTCTGCTGCTTTCTCTGCAGCTGCATTGTTTGCTTCAGTTGCACACGCTGACAACGACAAGCTTCAACAAGCATATAAGAGCACTAACGTAAAATCTTCGTTAATTAATGTTTGTAAAGAAGAAACTGGCAAAGGTAAAAAACTAACTGCCGCTGAAGTTAGCAAATACTGTACTTGTGCTGTTGAAGCAGATGGTCGTTTAACCAATGCTCAAAAATGGGAAATCCAAAGCACAATCAACCAGAAGAAAAGCCCTGCAACACTCGCTTTTGTTCAAAAACAAAATAAAGACCTTCAAGCATGTTTCGGTCCTCAGTTAACAGGTAAATTAAAAAATTTAACTGAAGAAGCAATGAAATCTGCTCAAGCGAAAAAATAATTTTCGTTTTAAAAAAGCCTGCAAATGCAGGCTTTTTTATTGCTTTAAGTTCAAAGTAAATTCTGTATGATGGTCATATTTCACATACTTTGTTTAAGCCCCTTTAGGGATAAGACACGAAAAAGGAAATCTTCATGACTGAAATTAGCTTACCAAATCAAACCTTTCCAACTACCTCAGGTGAAGTTAACCTTGCGGAACTTAACAATGACTGGCTGATTGTTTACTTCTACCCTAAAGATTCAACACCGGGATGCACAACGCAAGCTATAGGGTTTTCATGCTTAAAAGATCAGTTTGATGCGCTTAATACCCCAATCTACGGCATTTCTCGTGACTCGGTTAAAGCCCATCAAAACTTCACTGAAAAGCAAAATCTAAGCATTGATTTAATCAGTGATAAAGAAGAAGTGCTATGTCAGCATTTTGACGTGATTAAAGAAAAAAATATGTATGGCAAAAAGGTTATGGGCATCGAACGTTCAACCTTTATTTTCCATCATGGCAAGCTGGTAAAAGAATATCGCAAGGTCAAAGCTGCAGGCCATGCAGAACAAGTCTTAGAAGATTTAAAAGCACTACAAGCAGCATAACAGTAATGATTTGAGCCTGCTCCTATAGGAATGGGCTCAAATTTAATGAGGTCATCTAACTAGAGCAATAATGAAATTGCAATTCCGCACATCACAACGCCAATAATAAAGTCTAAAATTTTCCATGCCTTTGCACTCTGGAAGAGCGGTAATAAATAGCGCGCACCAAATCCGAGGACAAAGAAAAATACCCATGAAGCTGTAATTGCCCCAACCGCAAAATATACAGCAGTCGACTCAAACTTCGTTGAAATAGACCCAATCAGCACAACCGTATCGAGATATACATGTGGATTTAACCACGTTAAAGCCAAGCAAATCAGCACCAACTTCAATAGTTTGGTTTCATTCTTCTCACTGGGCGCTAAACTGCTCGAAGTTTTAAAGGCTTGCAGAAAATGCTGTGCCCCATAAACTGCTAAAAACGTTGCGCCCAAATATTTCGCAACACTCACAATTTCCGGATGACTTTCAACCAATTGGGAGAATCCGAGCACCCCCAATAAGATGAGTATCGAATCAGAAGCAGCACAAATAGCGCAGAGCCAAAAGACATACTGCTTTTTTAACCCTTGCTTAAGAATAAACGCATTTTGCGCACCAATCGCGATAATTAGGCTAAATCCAATTGCGAGCCCTTGCATATAACTGTGCAACATTTTTAACTACACTTTCAAAGCTTTAAATGAATCTTGCTATTATCTAAGCTTATTGCTAAAAATAAGTATTTATAAATAAATATCAATATAACTAAGTTTTTCTTAGTTTATGTAATTTCTAATACTCGTAGGTGACTCATGTTACAAAGCAAACATAGTGAAGCATTTCTTGCGGTTGCAGAAACAGGAAGCTTTGAACAAGCGGCACTGCGTTTAAATATTACGGCATCTGCGGTCACGCTCAGGCTACAAACCTTAGAAAAGAAATTAGGTCATGTGCTCATTGTGCGTGAACGGCCCTGCCGCCCAACACTCGCAGGCCAATCTTTATTGCATTATTTACAACACAGCAAATTACTAGAACATAATTTTCTGCAAAATCTAACAGGACAAACGGCGAATGCTTTCTATCAAGTCAATATTGCAACCAATGCTGACTCACTTGCGACATGGCTGCTTCCGCTACTCAAAGATCTCTTAATTGAAGAAAAAATCGTGATTCATTTTCAGGTCGATGATCAGTCACAAACACATCATTTATTAGAAGCAGGACTGGTCAATGCCTGTGTTACAACAGAATCAGAAGCCATGAAAGGCTGCGTTGCAGAATATCTGGGTGAAATGCATTATCGCTTTGTAGCAACCCCTGATTTTATCCAAAGATGGTTCGGTCAAGGTGTGACGCGAAATGCGTTAAAGGCTGCGCCTGCACTGATTTTTAATGAGAAAGATGACCTGCATACGCAATCGATTCAGAAAAATTTCGGACTCAATCCTTCACAATATCCACATCATTTCATTCCCTCTTCAACGGCATTTTTTGATGCCATTACGATGGGCTTGGGCTATGGATGGTTACCCGACTATCAAAGCAAAGACTTATTGGCAGAGGGAAAATTGATAGAGCTTTCAACAGAACTCAGTATTGATTTAGCCTTGTATTGGCATCACTGGAACCAACAATCTGTTCAATTACAAAAATTGACTGCTGTTGTGCTGCAACATGCCAAAGATCATATGTGTTAAACCCTGTAAGACTGCGGTTATTCAAGCCGCCATTGGCCTTTGAGCTGTATCAATACTTGCTCACCAACACCACCCAGTGCTTTACGCATACCAAAATCACTACGCTTAATGGTTGCTAAAGATTGAACATCCAACACTTTTGGATTTTGCGGATTTGGGGTGAGTGTGGTATCGAAGATCACAGGTTTAGTGATACCACGAATGGTGAGATCCCCTCGAATCATATACTTCGCATATGCCACTGGTTCGATTTGTTTACTGACAAACTTCACTTGCTTAAATTCAGCGGCATCAAAATATTCACTTCCCAAGATTAATCCCTTTAAGCTTGGGTTACTAAAACTAATGCTATCTACATCTAACAGTAAATGCGCTGAACCTTTATGTGGAATTTCAGGATCAAACTTAAGGTTCGACTGAACCTTATTAAAGCGCCCTTCTACAATAGACAGCCCCACAGATTTAATGCCAAAAGTGACCTGACTATTAGGCGTTAGCGTCCACTCAGCAGCATGTAGGGGCAATACGCAGCATAAAGCGAAGGCTCCCATATATTTTGCTAAGGTTCCGTGACGCAAATTCATGTTTTTCTCCTGAATAAAACACAACCTAAAATCACTACAATGTTTATTTTTTGCTCCATTGTAGTGCTAGAAATTTTAGCGTTTTTTTATAGCAGATTTGTTTTATCCTGAGTCATAAATTTGTGTTGAAGTTGTTTATAAATGTCTGTCTGTTGAAATTTTTGCAAAAATTCGACGGTACCTTGAGGAAAAGCATTATGCTGAATTTCACCACGATAATACGCTTCACGTACCGGTGTCGCTGAAATGGCTCCTTCTAGACTATCCAACTCAACCATTTCCCATTCGGGGAAGAATTTTAAATAATAAGAAGAATCATCTTTAAAATGCCCGATCAAACCGACTTTTGCATTCGTTTCAACCACGTCACTTACTAAAGATTTGACTAACTTTTGCCATTTTTCATCGTTATATACATCAATCACATGCACAAACTTAATTCGCTTCTGATCTTGCTCTGAAAAATTCGACAGGATCATCTGCTCACGTTCTGACGCTAAAAATGGATTTTTGATATTACGTTCATTTTGCGCCGAACCCAGTGCTAAAAGCACATATTGACTTTGTTGCAAGGCAATTTTAATGGTTTGCAAATGCGCTAAATGGAACGGCTGAAAACGCCCAATGAAAACCAAATAATCAAATGTATATTTCATATCAAATCAAACTTTTTATGAACTGAGCAGTTGTGCCACAGGCTGAAATATGCGACATAATGTTGAGCATAAAATCAAAACGAAACTTTTACGCAAGGATAGTACGATGACACTGAGCTGTATTCAACAACCCCATGAACATTTGAATGCGAATTTGGACAATGGCGTACTGACCTTAGCCATTAACCGACCTCAGGCGAAGAACGCGCTGTATACAGAATTATATCTGTGGATTGCAAAAGCATTAGATGAAGCTGATCAGGATACTTCAGTGCGTGTAATTGTACTCCGTGGTCAAGATGCGGACTTCAGTGCGGGCAATGACATGCAAGATTTTATGAAATCTGCTGCTCAAAAAGGACAAGCTCCAGCTTCAGAAGGCGCACCGTTCATTTTATTAAAATCTGCTGCTCAATTTTCTAAGCCGCTGATTGCTGCGGTTCGCGGTGTTGCCATTGGGATTGGTGTTACGATTCTGCTTCATTGCGATCTAGTCTACAGCGACAATACTGCGCTATTCCAAATTCCGTTTGTGAGCCTTGGTCTATCGCCTGAAGGTGCATCGAGCAAGCTATTGGTTCAACAAGCCGGCTACCATAAAGCGGCGGAATTACTGTTAACTGCTCAGAAGTTTGATAGTGCGACAGCGCTTTCAGCAAATTTGGTCAATAGCATTGAAGAAGATGCTTATGCGACAGCTGCGAAAAAAGCAGCACAGTTATCTGCACTTCCACTAGCGTCTTTGGTTCAATCAAAAGCATTAATGAAACATAATGTAGATGAAATCGTGGCATGGATTGACCATGAAGCTGAGATTTTCATGGATCGAGTAGGCTCTCCAGAAATGATGGAAGCTGTTGCCGCCTTTATGCAAAAACGTAAACCTGACTTCTCTCAGTTCAATTAATTTGTAATGGAACTAAAAAACCACTCATATTTGGGTGGTTTTTTTCATCTCAGCCCCAATCTATTTTCTAAATTAAAAAACTGGATGTTTCCACATGACTGCAGTATCACAAACTGAAACTAAACCTGAAAAGAAACGCTACTACGAACCTGCACCTGAAGGCATCGATATCGAAAATTTTAAAAAAGTTGTACAAAGCCGTCGTTCTGTACGTAAGTTTACCGACAAGGCCATTCCAAACGATGTTTTAGATGAATGCTTAGACCTTGCCCTGCTTGCGCCAAATTCATCAAATTTACAGCCTTGGACATTCTATGTCGTTCAGAACCCTGCAAAGAAAAAACAGTTGGTGAAAGCTTGCTTAGGGCAACTTGCGGCAAAAACTGCTGCTGAATTGATTGTCTGTGTCGCGCGTACCGACCGTGTAGATGAAATGGCTAAACGTAATATTTCGGAATTTCCATTTCCTGAAGCACCTGCAGCTGTGCAAAAGTATTACAAGTTTATTCCCTATAACTATAAAACAGGTTACTTCAACGCACTAGGTAACTTTAAGAAAGTAGCTTTCAAAGTTGCACGTACACTGGATAAACAATTGCCTGTAACAGCATTTAATGAAGCAGATGCGAAACTTTGGGCGAGCAAAACTACAGCATTGGCTTGTGAAAACTTAGTTTTGGCATTACGTGCCTATGGTTTTGACAGTTGTATGATGGAAGGTTTTGATGAACCTTTGGTGAAGAAGATTTTAGGATTAAATGCTCAGCAATACCCAGTGATGGTGATTGGTGCAGGTGAACGTGCTAAAGATGGTGTGTTCTTCCCGCAGTATCGTTTTGACCGTGAGCTGTTTATTCAAAAGATATAATTTGCTTTCAAAAGAATAGTCACAACCGCAATTGACTGCATAACTTTAAATATTAGGTAAGTCCCGTCTCCCTTCGGGAATAGGAGCATTCTTCGTAAGAGGATGAGGGGCATAATCTGATAAATCCTCTCCCTAACCCTCTCCTTTAAAAGGAGAGGGAACTTTCATTATGAATTAAAAACTTACATCCACCATTTGAATAAACTCAAATGCCGGCTCTTCATAAGGATGACTTGCTTTTAAAGACCTTGCGACCTCACTCGCCTTCTCTTCAGGCACGATGGTTTCCACTCGCCATTCAGGGATAGACTCCAGCTGATCCAACTCACCAATAAAAGGATTTGCGCCTTTTACAGGTTTAAATTGCCCTGTACCTAACACCTGCCAAGCGCAGTGTTCATAGTTGCCTATACCGCCTGCTCCAGCTTCAAAAACAGCCAGTTTAGTCGACTCTAGGTGAGACTCAGGTACATAATAAATCAGTTTTAACATTGGTTATTCCAGACGCTATTGTGCAGTTACATTATTTAAAGCACTGTAAATCATTTTCAATGCAACATTATTCGATGCATTCGGATAGGTTGCATATAAACCTAGTTTCGGTAATTCCACATCTGTTTGAATGACTTTGACCGAATCATTTAAAAATTTGAGTAAATATTCGGGCACAAAACTCAGGCCCATGCCCATATTAATCAAATTTAAATGCTGCATGACATTTGTTACCCACAGCATATGATCATGTTGATGCTGATCAAAAGGAATCAAGGCATTTAAGGTATCGTAAAACACGGGAGAAGCATTTTGTTCACACATAATAATGGTGTGATTTTTTAACTCTTGAAGTTTTAAGATGCGATCTGATGGATGCAGATGCGCTGCGCCAACCAAATAAATTTGCTCACTTAAAACCTGAATATTGGTAAAGTCATCATGGCTTAAGTGGTAACGAGTAAAGCTAATATCCAGTTCGGTATTTTTTAGTTTTTGAATTTGCTCTGTACACGTCAAGCTATGTAAATGAATTTTCAAATCAGGAATATGCTGTTTTAATTGCGCCAAAATACTCGGCATAATTTTCAATTCTGCGACATTTAAAAAGCCAATATGTATTTGATTATTTTTGGCTTGCGCCACGTGGCGAGCTGCGGCTACAGCTTGTTTGGCATTTTCTAGTGCTTGCTCTGCATATTTCAGAAAAGCCTGCCCTTCATCGGTCAGTAAGACTTTGCGAGCAGAACGTTCAAATAATTGCACCCCAACTTCCTGCTCTAAGTCTTTAATTTGCTGACTGAGCGATGGTTGTGCTGTAAATAGTTTTTCCGCTGCCTTGGTAAAGCTCTGTTCTTTCGCCACCGTCACAAAATAACGTAAATGTCGTAATTCCATTCGCTTCACTCCACACACTCACTACATCACCCGTGTCATGCAGTCAAAATACTAATAGATCTATAGTTTATATGAATATCCATTCTACTCGGAAAATCATTTGCCTAGCCTGCGGACTATTCCAAGTTTTCGCTTCACATACACATGGAGTTTTGTATGACACAGCAATTCGATACCGAAGTTCTCATTATTGGCACAGGGCCTGCGGGTTCTACTTTAGGTTTGGCCTTGGCAAATTACGGCATTCAGGTTCAGCTTTTTACCCAATTTAATTGGTTAGCCAATAGTCCGCGTGCCCATATTACCAACCAACGTGCGATGGAAGTGTTGCGTGACTTAGGCATCGAAGAACAGGTCAAAGAAATTGCAACGCCATGGGAACAGATGGGTGAAAGCCTCATCACCACAAGTCTTGTCGGTGAAGAAATTGCCCGTATGAGTGCTTGGGGCACGGGCGTCGAACGTCGTGGCTATTATATTAAAGGCAGTCCCTGTCCGCTGGTTGATTTAATTCAGCCGAAAATGGAAGCATTGTTAGTTAAAAATGCAGCAGAGCGTGGTGCAATTTATAATTTTAATACTGAATATTTGTCTCATGTGCAAGATGAGCATGGTGTAACAGCAACCTTTTTAAATCGTATTACCCAAACTGAATTTAGCTTACGTGCCAAATATTTAATTGGTATGGATGGTGCGCATTCTAAAGTGCTTGAAGAGCTTGATTTACCCCTCGAAGGGATCATGGCTCGTGCAGGTACGGTATACGTGACTTTCAAAGCGGATCTTTCACAATATGTGAAAAACCGCCCTGCTATTTTGCAATGGATTGTTAACCCTGAAGCGAGCTTTGGTGATTTGGGCATGGGCTTACTCCGTGCCATTACACCTTGGAATGAATGGATTATGGGTTGGGGCTTTGATATTTCTAAAGGCGAACCACAAGTCACCGAAGAACAAGTTCGTGCGCGTTTAAATGCCTTTGTCGGTGCTGAAGTTGAAAATGTCGAAATTCAAAAGCTGTCTTATTGGTATGTGAACCAAACATGGGCAACTGAATATTCAAAAGGTCGTGTATTCTGCGGTGGTGATGCGGTGCATCGTCATCCACCATCAAGTGGCTTAGGCTCAAATACCTGTATGCAAGATGCTTTTAACCTCGGTTGGAAATTGGCATATGCCATTAAAGGTTGGGCTGCTCCTACTCTACTTGATTCTTATACATTAGAGCGTGCGCCTGTCGGCAAGCAAATCGTGGCGCGTGCCAACCAATCTCGCTTTGACTATAAGCATCTCAAAGAGGTATTTGGTTTTGACCAAGGCATCACAACTCAAGCTCAAATGATGCAACGTATTTTTGCAGAAGATGAACAAGCTGCAGAAATCCGTCAAAAGCTTTATCAAGCCTTAGAAATTAAAAACTTTGAGTTTAATGCCCAAGGTGTAGAGTTGAATCAGCGCTATACATCCAATGCCATGATTGCTGAATCTGAACCTGAGATCTTTGCCAAAGATCAACAGCTTTACTTGCAAGCAACCACGCGTCCGGGGGCTAAAGTTCCACATACTTGGATTATTGATGCCAAAGGCGATAAGCAATCAACGTTAGATATTACAGGGCATGGTCGTTTCACCCTACTGACAGGTCTTTCAGGCAAAGGTTGGAAATCTGCTGCTGAATCATTGAATCTACCTTATTTAGATGTGATTCAAATTGGTTCTCGTGAATACCGTGATGTGTATGGCACATGGAATGCGAAATCTGAAATCCATGAATCAGGTGCAGTATTAGTCCGTCCAGATGGTTATGTCGCTTGGCGATACCAAGACAGTACTAATGCTGCTTTTGATTATGAAAATACGTTGAAGGCTGTCTTAAAGCAGATTCAGTTAATGATTTAAATAGAATCATTAACAGTCAATCATCAAATCAAATTTTAATATTTGATCACGGAACCTGCGACATGGATGTCGCCCGTTAGACTCTGTCGGACTAAATGTTGAGTTGGTATTGTCTCTAAATTTACCACGTACAGTGCTCAAAATTGCCTACCTCTGACACCTGCTTCAAATACGGCAAGTTTGGTAGATTCAAGATGCTATTCAGGTATGAAGTAGATAAGCTTGAGCATTGCATTTGATATATGAAAATTTACCTAATGCTAAGTTATATTAAACCCATTAAGAATATATAAAGATTAACAATGACTAAAACCTTTGAACAACAATGGAATGATCACTTTCCAAATAAAGTACCTATTCCTTACGTATTAAAATTTTATTTTTCGGAATATTGGTTTCGTATGCATAGCTTGCCCGAGTCTAAACAATATGCAGACACAACAGAAGAAGTGCTACTTTTATTAGATCGTCAAAATCAGATCATCACAGATTGTTTAGGCTTAGATACCTCGGTTTACCTTGTGACAGGTAATTATGTTACGCCACATTATTCTCAGCCAGAGCCAAATTATTTCCACCCTGAGTATGATAGAAGAAAAATCATTTCCTACAATTTAATAGAATCACCTTCTATGAATCTACATCAGATAGATCCTGAATACTTTGATGATGGTGATGAAAATGATGTCTGTTTTATACCCTTATACACTCAAATAATATGGGAACCTAAAAAACATGATGATTTATTATTAAAAATTGCAAATGAAGAAATTCATGCATTTCTCGTTTCATTTGAAAAAAAAATTATTGTTGCACCTTATGATGGTGGTATTGATTTTATTATTTGGGATAAGAAGTTTAAAAAGCAATTGAAAGAAAAATATAGTGCTTTGTTACCATCTAACGCGGAAGGCTTATAAAAACCGCCTCACGGCGGTTTCAATTGTTCAAATATTACATCTGCAACGCATAACCCAAAAATAAAAACACCAACTGCAAACACACCACTGCACCAAAAAGCTTCCAACCCTTTTTACGCAGCGCAGACTTATCCACTGCCGAATATTCTACTATTTTAATCATGTCATCACCTCATCATGAGTGTTGATACTGAACTCGTTTACTTATCCATCTTTCTTTTATCTTGCTGTCTTTTATCTTGCATAGTTATTGTGCATAAATTACACACTAGCATGTTTCCACAAATATAAAAGCAAAATCTAAACCAAGTTCAGTGGGAGAAATAAAAATTTAAAACCAACAAAAAACCACCCGCAGGTGGTTCAAAAAACGAAAGCGATTATATGTGTAAAAACAAGCATTCACAATAATTAATATATCTTTTGGTAAATTTTAACCATAAAAAAGCCACCCGAAGGCGGCTCTTTTCTATGATTCATCTATCTAAGATTAACCAATAAATTTACGTGCATTACGGAACATACGTAACCAAGCACCGTCTTGATCCCAATCTTCTGGTTTCCAAGAATGCTGAATCGCACGGAAGTTACGTTCAGGGTGCGGCATCATAATCGTTGCACGACCATCTTTAGACGTTACACCTGAAATCGCTTCTGGCGAACCATTTGGGTTCATTGGGTAATGCTGCGTTGGGTTGCCTTGACTATCTACATAACGCAAGATCACTTGATCGCCAGCATTCAATGCTGCAATGTTTTCTGCGCTTGTAACCACACGACCTTCACCATGTGCTACAGCGATAGGAAGAATCGAACCTTCCATACCTTCTAACAATACAGAATTTGATTTTTCAACGCGTACGTTTACAGCACGAGCTTCAAACATCTCTGAAGTATTGCGGTGGAAACGAGGCCAAGCGTCTGCACCTGGAATTAATGGTGCAAGCTGAGACAGCATTTGACAGCCGTTACAAATACCTAGAGAGAAAGTTTCATCACGGTTAAAGAATTTCTCAAATTGGTCACGAAGTTTAGGATTGAACAATACAGATTTAGCCCAACCGCCGCCTGCGCCCAATACGTCACCGTAAGAGAAACCGCCACATGCCACTAAGCCTTCAAAGTCATCAAGACTGATACGGCCAGCAAGCAAGTCGCTCATGTGTACGTCTACAGTGTTGAAGCCGACTTTATCGAATGCAGCAGCCATTTCTACATGACCGTTTACACCTTGTTCACGCAGAATCACCATGTTTGGACGGCGTTCATTGATGTACGGTGCTTCGATAGGCTCGTTCAAATCAAATGTTGGTTTTGCAATTAAACCTGCATGTGATTTGTCAGCGATTAACGCATATTCTTGATCCGCAGTTTCTACGTTGTCACGTAAACGTTGGATTTGATAAGACACTTCAGTCCATGCTTGTTGCAAGTCTGCACGTTCAAATACAAGACCATTTACAGACAATTGATCTGTACTGTTCACTGTACCAACCACTGCAATCGCATCTTTTAAGCTAGATGCTGCAACTTCAGCTTCAAGTGTTGCCCAATCTGCTTTCGAAATTTGCAATACTGCACCAATTTCTTCTGCAAATAATGATTCAACAGATTGATCTTCAAGTGCTACACCTAGGCGTGAAGCGAACATCATTTCTGCAACAGTTGCCAATAGACCGCCATCACCGATGTCATGGTAAGCCTTGATTAGACCACGGTTGTTCCAATCTTGAACCAATGCAAAGAATGCTTTGAAGTCATCGAAGCTGTCTACGTCAGGTGTTACAGAACCAATTGCTTTATAAACCTGAGCAAGGATCGAACCGCCAAGACGGAATTGACCTTTAGACAAATCAATACGTACCAGTACAGACTCGATATTTTTCAATTCAGGTGTAAGTGTTTTGCGAACATCAATCACAGGTGCAAATGCAGTGATCACGCCTGTCATTGGAGAAGTGACAGATTTATCGATGCCTTCGTCATTCCACGTTGTCCGCATAGACAATGAGTCTTTACCTACTGGAATTGCGATACCTAAAGCAGGACACATTTCCATACCGATGGCTTTAACACCTTCGAATAGCGCTTGGTCTTCACCTTGTTGACCTGCAGCAGCCATCCAGTTTGCAGACAATTTAATGTCGCTGATCTGGTCGATTTTTGCAGACATGATGTTCGAAATTGATTCTGCTACAGATAAACGTGCAGACGCCGCAGGATTTAACAACGCAACTGGTGGACGTTCACCCATTGCCATTGCTTCACCTGTATAACCGACAAGGCTCGTCGTTGTAACCGCTGCATCCGCTACAGGCACTTGCCACTTACCTACGAACTGATCACGTGCAACCATACCTGTAATCGAACGGTCACCAATGGTGATTAAGAACGATTTAGATGCAACTGTAGGGTTCTTAAGCACGCGGTAAATCGCATCTTTTAAATCTGTTACTGTTTCAGCAGTGAAGTCATCGCCTTTACGTTCAATCGTTTCGTATGAACGGCTCATACGCGGTGTACCGCCAAGCATTACTTGCATTGGCATATCCACAGCTTTATTTTCAAACAGTGGATCGTTCACAGTCAATTGGCGCGCTTCAGTTGCTTCACCCAATACGGCGAATGGGCAGCGTTCACGTGCACACAGTGATTCAAATAACTCTAAAGAAGATGGACGAATCGCCAATACATAACGCTCTTGCGCTTCGTTCGACCAGATCTCCATTGGAGACATGCCTTTTTCCAATGATGGAATTTTACGAAGATCAAGGATTGCACCTAACTCGTGATCGTTCACAAGTTCAGGCATGGCATTTGAGATACCGCCCGCACCCACGTCATGTACAGACACGATTGGGTTATGGTCTTCCATGCGCCAGCAAGCATCAATCACTTCTTGGCAACGACGTTCCATTTCTGGGTTTTCACGCTGTACAGATGCGAAGTCTAGGTTTTCACCTAACTTACCGCTGTCTACAGAAGACGCAGCACCGCCGCCTAGACCGATCAGCATGGCAGGACCGCCAAGTACGATTAAAAGATCACCCGGTTGGATTGCATCTTTTTCTACATGGTCAGGACGGATGTTACCGTAACCGCCAGCAATCATAATTGGCTTATGGAAACCTTTTACGTCGCCATTTACATTTTGTTCAAAGGTACGGAAGTAACCATTTAAAGCAGGACGACCGAATTCGTTGTTAAACGCAGCGCCACCCAATGGGCCTTCAATCATAATTTGAAGCGGAGATGCCATACGAGACGGCTTGCCGTAGTTTTCTTCCCAAGGCTGTTCAAAGCCCGGAATGTTCAAGTTAGAAACAGTGAAACCTGTTAAACCTGCTTTTGGCTTACCGCCACGGCCTGTTGCACCTTCATCACGGATTTCACCGCCTGAACCTGTCGCAGCACCCGCAAATGGCGCAATTGCTGTCGGATGGTTATGCGTTTCCACCTTCATTAAGATGTGAGCAGCTTGGCTCTTATATTTATAAACGTGCTGACCTGTTTCTTCGTCTTTTTTCGGATAGAAACGTTGAGTGTCAAAGCCCACGATGACTGATGCGTTGTCTTTATATGCTGACAAAACGTCATCTGGAGATTCTTTATAGGTGTTCTTAATCATTTGAAACAATGACAATGGCTGAACTTCGCCATCAATTGTCCATTCTGAACCAAAGATTTTATGACGGCAGTGTTCAGAGTTTGCTTGAGCAAACATCATCAATTCGATGTCATGCGGGTTGCGACCCATTTTTGTGAATGCATCGGTTAAATAATCGATTTCTTCATCAGAAAGCGCAAAACCAAATTCAGAGTTAGCTTTCACCAACGCTTCTTTACCTTGACCCAAAATATCAATTGAGTTTAAAGGCTTTGGTTCAGTTTCAGAGAAAAGTGCCGCAGCATCTTCAATAGCATTGAAAACGCTTTCAGTCATGCGATCATGTAATGCTAGTTTTACTTCATCAGAAACAGCATTTACACCCTTCAAAGTAAACAAAACACCGCGTTCAAGGCGATGAACCGGTGTATTACAGTTGGCGAAAATGTCTGTTGCCTTCGACGACCACGGAGAGATTGTCCCAACGCGTGGCGTCACTAATATTTGGACTTCATCACTTGCTGGCTGGCGCAATTCAAAAGATTGACCGTCATTAAGCAGCTGTAAAGCAGATTGCTGTTGCTGTTCGCTGAGCGTTTGGTCAAATAGATAGACCAATTGGCTTTCAATTTCTTGAACAGAACTAATCGAAGATAGACGTGTTAATAGTTGCGTTTTCTTAAAAGAAGAGTGTGCTGGTGCACCGGCCACGATAAACATGCTGATTTTGGCTCCACGGGCTGGTCTTTTGAACCAAGCCGCAATGTGACTTGAAGAGAGCGCATATTCTACTGTGTATTGGTGAAATCAGCTAGATGGGAAAAGCATTTTCTGTTCGAGAATGGCACAAGATTTTTTAAATTTTGTTTTTATTTTCAGTCAAAAAGATTGAATACAGCAGCGCAGCTTAGCACAAAATAAATTGTAAAAAACATTAATCGAAAATTAATATCAATTTTAGAATTTTGAGGTTTTCAAGGCGACATTCCCAATCGGTTTGAATCAGCGAATAGTCTGGCCAATGAATAATATTTATCTTAAAAACACCCTACCTTAATACGAATAACTCTATACCTCCACCGATACCCTTAAATAAAGTGTCAAGCTATGACGCGACCCACTATTACTTTAGTCACAAGTTTGGCATCATAGTTTTTAGTAAATAACTGAATAATGATAAATGACTCAAATGCGTTGGCTTGAACTGCTTTCTACAGTTCGTATTGGTAGTAATAAACATAGCTCTGAACAGGCACGTAGCCCTTTCCACAAAGACTACGACCGCATTATTTTTTCGCAAAGCTTTCGACAATTAAACCGCAAGACCCAAGTCCATCCCCTCACCCAACATGATGGCATTCATACTCGCCTGACTCACTCTTTAGAAGTGTCTTGTATTGGACGTTCATTGGGGATGCTCGCGGCTGAAAAAATTAAAGATGAACTCCCGATGTGGATTTCACCTGCCGATGTCGGTGCAATTATTCAAGCTGCGTGCTTGGCACACGATATTGGTAATCCACCTTTTGGCCATGCAGGTGAATATGCTATTCGAGAATGGTTTGATGATGCATCACATACCAACTTTTTACAGGACTTAAGCCCTGAAGAAGAAGCCGATGTGAGACAGTTTGAAGGCAATGCCCAAGGTTTACGCCTACTGACTAAAATTGATTATCATCCAAATGATGGGGGTATGCGTTTAACCTATGCAACTTTAGGTGCGTATTTAAAATACCCGTGGCTTTCAAAAACCATTGCATCGCAAGGCAATAAACCCGCGAGCCAACGGGCTAAATTTGGCTGCTATCAGGCAGAAAAGGAAATCTTACAGCAAATTGCAGAACAACTCGGTTTAATTCAACTGGGCGAATATCACTACTGTCGTCATCCGTTGACCTATTTGCTTGAAGCCGCAGATGACATTTGTTATGCCTTAATTGACCTTGAAGATGGCATTATCCTCAACATGTTGAACTATAACGAAGTTGAGCCAATTTTCCTTGATCTGGTCGGTGACTATGGCATACCTGCCGAATTGGCGATGACTGATACCACTTGGCAACAAAAAATAGCTGCATTACGTGGTCGTGTGATGAAACGTCTAGTCGAAGAAGTCACGACAGCCTTCGCCCGCCATCATCATGAAATTTTGTCAGGTCAACTTAAAGGCAGTTTATTGCAGTATTGCAGTGAAGATATCGAGTGTGGAATTAACCGAGCAAAAGAATTAGCCCGCGATAAAATTTTTGAACATCCACAAAAAGCCGGCTTAGAGATTATTGCGCATCAAAGTTTGCAAAATATTTTGGATGCCTTTATTCCACTGACCACGCCCAATAAAACTTTGAGCTTTAAAGAGCAACGATTGATGTCTATTTTACATCGTTCAGGAGCACATTTTGGTATGTCGCATTATGACAATATTATGCAAGTACTCGATATCATCTCTAAATTTTCAGATCATCAGGCTTATAACCTTGCACAAGAACTTCAAGGTAATAAAGTTGGTTTCTTTTAAAGCTGAAAAAATGTGAAGGCTAGTAATTCGCTGGCCTTCACGCTAATCTCACAACAAATTGAAATTGAGCAAATAGCTCAGACTAAACTGAAATAAAGTGAATAAATGACATGATCGGATGTTTAATTGGCGAAGTGCTGGCATTGGAAGCACCAACAGTATTACTCAATGTAAATGGTGTGGGCTATGAAATTGACACCCCACTTTCAACATTTTGCCAACTACAGAAAGGTCAAAAAGTTACCCTGTGGACACATTTGGCTGTTCGTGAAGATGCACAACTGCTGTATGGATTTAGCAATGCTCAAGAAAAACTGATTTTTCGCACACTGTTAAAAGTCAACGGCGTAGGCCCTAAAATGGCACTGGGCATTTTATCAACATTAAGTGTTGAAATGCTGATTCACACGGTTGAACATGAAGATGTAAACACTTTAGTCAAAGTTCCGGGTGTAGGTAAAAAAACCGCTGAACGCCTCATGATTGAGTTACGTGATCGCTTTAAAGCCATGGCTTCAGGTACGGCACCAACCAATTCAACTGTTGAACAAATTCAATTTACGGGCAACTCTGCCGTAGCCGAAGCTGAGGCGGCCTTACAGTCTTTAGGTTACAAACCAATTGAAGCACAAAAATTAGTGAATGCTGCCAAAGGTGACTTTACTGAAGCCAGCGACATTATCCGTGCAGCACTTAAGTCGATGAATAAATAATTCAAATAGACATACCAATACACCTAAATTGGATACACGAAGGCGACATGGATGTCGCCATGTTGGATTGGGATATAAGGATATATCCTCAATCCAACACAAGATTTTTGTTACTTTTGATCTTTCAAAAGTAAAGCAATGCCTACACAATGGCACCTTAACACAAATCACAACTTGAGGCTGTGCCTCGAAAGTTCAGCCAGAGATTGATTTAATTATATGCAAGACCGTCTTATCAGTGGTTCAGAAAAACCCGAAGACCACTTCGACCGCGCCATTCGCCCAACATCCCTCGATGACTACATCGGGCAGCCTGTCGTCCGTGAACAAATGGAAATCTTTATCGGTGCTGCACGTGGCCGTGAAGAAGCACTCGATCACACCTTAATTTTTGGCCCACCGGGTTTAGGTAAAACCACACTGGCCAATATTATTGCGCGTGAAATGGGCGGCAACTTAAAATCTACATCAGGCCCTGTCCTTGAGCGTGCAGGCGATTTGGCTGCGATGCTAACCAACCTCGAAGAAGGTGATGTTTTATTTATTGATGAGATCCATCGTCTTTCACCTGTCATTGAGGAAATTCTCTATCCAGCGATGGAGGATTACCAACTCGACATCATGATTGGTGAAGGCCCTGCTGCCCGTTCGATCAAACTGGATTTACCACCCTTCACTCTTGTTGCAGCGACGACTCGTGCAGGCCTACTGACCTCTCCTTTACGTGACCGTTTCGGTATCGTACAACGTTTAGAGTTCTATTCTGTCAAAGACTTAACGCATATTGTGACTCGATCTGCAAACTTGATGGATGTACCCATGACTGCCGAAGGTGCTCAAGAAGTTGCACGCCGTGCTCGTGGGACACCTCGTATTGCAAACCGTTTATTACGCCGGGTCCGTGATTATGCGCAAGTTAAAGGTACGGGTGAAGTAACCCAAGAGATGGCTCAACGTGCTTTGGACATGCTAAATGTCGATAAAGATGGTTTAGATACGCTAGACCGCCGTTATTTATCAATGCTACTAGAGCGTTTTGATGGTGGCCCTGCAGGTGTAGAAGCTTTAGCTGCTGCTATGGCAGAAGACTCAGGGACCCTAGAAGATGTGATCGAACCCTACCTCATTCAGCAAGGCTATGTCATGCGTACTGCACGTGGACGTATTGCCACCAATATGGCTTATTTACAGTTTGGGATGACACCACCAGAGCCGAAAGATAAATAGACGATTATTCACTGAACGACTTCAGGGAGTTAAATGCTCCCTGAATGTTTATTTAAATTTTAAAATAAATTCAATCCACTACAAACAGCAAACTAAAATGATAAATCTTGAGAATAGAATAATTAACAAAATTAATAGCGAATACATTCAAAACCTTCCATTAGACAGTGCCATTGAAAACATTCCCAGAGAACAACCCATCAGTTCATTTAGCCCTAAACAAATGAGTGATTTTGAAAGCTTATTTCACGCCGAATACAATTATTTTATCACTGTCGAATGTGAAAAAATTCTCAGCAAAGAAACCATAGAAGTAAGTGAAGATAATATCTTAACTATTAAACAATCGCCTTCTGCATATCGTATAAAAAACCTGAGCTTCAACTATACTTCTGCCCTCATTTTTATTGGGACGTACTATCACGACGACGTACAAGTTTTGGTCAAGGAAAACTTTAAACCAGCAAAAATTAATACGTTGTATTTCAGCTTCTCATTCTTTGCTTTAGTCATACTCGTTTATGTGTTTTTCTGGATAGATCTAGCTAATAAACTTTTACTCATGTTAGTTATTGGCCTTGGCTTTTGCTGCTTAACGTATATGTATGAATCTTTGAAGGCATTACTCCCCAAGCAACAGAAAAAGAAAATGGAAGAAACTCATTTTCATATTGCGGGATATTTAGCAGCTCATCTACAGGATTTTGTCGATGCAAAATTTAAATTAGATGAACAAACAAATTAAAAGCAGTCTCTTTTTTAATCAATAATAACATCTACGAAAGTTAAAGATTTACGTGAGTTGAAACCTTGTGCCATTGGACTGATGACTCACGGTGCTAAACTGCCCGTCATTGAAGCACTTGACGAATCATTGAATTATCGCCATTTTTAAATGCTCTAATTCTTTGCTGAAGTGCAGAACAATATTTTTCAGATTTTATAAAGACGGAACACTCTCATGGCGAATAAATTCGAATTCAACATTCGTGTATATATTGAAGATACAGATGCAGGTGGCATTGTTTACCACGCAAATCATATTCGCTTTATGGAACGTACCCGCACAGAATGGCTGCGCGCTTCAGGTGTAGACCATTATTGGCATCAAAAAGATTACAACTTTGTCGTTCATAAAATTAATGTGAAATATTCACGCCCTATATTAATGGATGACCTAATTACTGTTACAGCAAGTGTAGTTTCGTGTAAGGCTACGTCATTTGTGTTGCAACAAAATATTTATCGTGGTGATATTATGCTGGCATCAGGTGAGGTAGAATTGGCATGTATCAGTGCAGAGATGAAACCCCGTCGCCTTCCTGATGAAATACGTGAACTGATTCTGAAAGAATTGGAACAAGATTAAAAAAATTATTTGGCACATGTAGTAACTATGGCAACTCAACTCGAATCAACACTCAAAGTTTCAGACCTCATCTTACAAGCAAGTCCTGTCGTACAACTGGTAATGCTCCTGCTGCTCTTAGCTTCGTTATTCAGTTGGTATCTGATTGCCAAGTTACACATGAGTTATAAAAAAGCGCAGGCTGATGATGAACATTTCCAAAAAATCTTTTGGTCTGGCGCCGAACTCAACACTTTATACAACAATGCTCAACTCAACTCGAAACGTGTTGGCCTTGAAGATGTTTTCTATCAAGGTTTAGGCGAGTTTTTCAAACTTAAAAAGCGTAATGCCAGTGCAGAACAATCAATTGAAGGTACAGAACGTATTCTTCGTGTGGGTTTAAGTCGCGACCAAGGACATTTAGAAAATGGTTTAGGTGCGCTTGCGAGTATTGGTTCGGTTGCACCCTATGTCGGTTTATTTGGTACCGTTTGGGGCATTATGAACGCCTTTATTGGTTTGGCAGATGTTGACCAAGTCACCCTTGCTACGGTTGCTCCTGGTATTGCAGAGGCATTGATTGCAACGGCAATTGGTCTTTTTGCAGCGATTCCTGCTGTACTTGCATTTAACCATTTCACAGCCAAAGGTGAAGCCGTTTATAACGATCGTGCGCTTTTTGCCGAAGAAATGGTTGCGTTATTACAACGCCAGTCTGTAGGTTCAACTCAGGACAATGACTAATGGCTATTCAACGTTCTGGACGCTTTGAGCGCATCAAAAAACCATTAAAAAGTGACATGAACGTCGTACCTTATATTGATGTCATGTTAGTTCTTTTGGTGATTTTCATGGTCACTGCACCTATGATCACCACAGGCGTCAAAGTCGACTTACCACAGGCAAATGGCACGCCTATGCAAGCGGAAGATAGTAGAGCGATTGTTACACTGAAAGCAGATGGCACGATCACTCTCAAAGATAAAAATCATCAAGATGATGTACTCACACTCGATGAACTTAAATCTGTTTTAACGACCTCGCAAAATGAAGCGAGCGAACAGAAAAAGCAAATGAGTGTCCTGATTAACGGCAGTGAATCTCGTCCTTATGGTGAAGTCATGAAACTCATGTCTGCCCTTCAAGATGCAGGTTTAACACAAGTAGGTTTACTGACTGAGCCATTAAAATAATTTATGAAAGATTTCAACAAGCCGCCTTTTAAACAAAAAGCCGTTGCGATTGGTTTCACACTAGGTGTGCATATCGTCGCTGTGGTTGGCTTACTTTATCTTGGCATGAGTAAACCACCTGAGCCCCCTAAAAAAATAACCACTGTTTTGGTAAAACCGGAAGATTTGAAACCTGTAACTCGTGAAGTCACAGAGTTTGATGAAACCGCGCATGAAAATGTAGCTGAACAAATCACGCAAACAGCAGAACCTAGCGTTGAACCAGCACCCGAGATTCCAACGGCTGCACCACCTAAACCAGCAGAACCACCTAAGGCAGATCCACAGGTTGCTGCTCAACAGGCACTCGCTGCGGCAAAAGCACAGCAGCTTGCTGAACAAAAAGCTGCGGACAATGCAAAGCGTGCTCAAGAACAAGCTAAAGCGGCTGAAGCTGCAAAACTAAAAGCACAACAAGAAGCTAAAGCGGATGCGGCTAAGGCAAAAGCAGATGCTACGGCGAAAGCCAATGCTGAAGCAGCAAAACGTAAAGCAGATGCTGATGCCAAAGCCAAGGCCGAAAAAATCCGTGCCGATGCTTTAAGAAAAGCAGAAGCTGACAAAGCCAAAGCTGCAGCAACGGCAAAAGCCAATGCAGATGCAAAAGCCAAGGCCAATGCGGATGCTGCAAAACGTAAAGCAGATGCAGACGCGAAAGCTAAAGCCAATGCGGAAGCTGCAAAACGTAAAGCAGATGCTGATGCGAAAGCCAAGGCCAATGCAGAAGCTGCAAAACGTAAAGCAGATGCTGATGCCAAAGCTAAGGCCAATGCAGAAGCTGCAAAACGTAAAGCAGATGCCGATGCAAAAGCTAAAGCCAATGCGGAAGCTGCAAAACGTAAAGCAGATGCTGATGCCAAAGCTAAGGCCAATGCGGAAGCTGCAAAACGTAAAGCAGATGCTGATGCGAAAGCCAAGGCCAATGCAGAAGTTGCAAAACGTAAAGCAGATGCCGATGCAAAAGCCAAGGCAGATGCAAAGGCTAAAGCCGATGCCGAAGCACGCGAACGTGCAGCCGAAGAAGCCAAAGCTTCATCAGCTAAAAAAGCAGCTGAAGAAGCCGCACAGAAAAAGGCTGAAGCGAAGAAAATTGCCTCAACTGCTAAACGTGATTTTGAAAACAAAATCCGCCGTGCATGGGATACACCTTTTGACTCTGCTGGTAAATCGGCAACTGCTCGCGTTACCCTTACGGAAAGTGGTTCAGTTCAGTCAGTGATTGTGAACTCTAGTGACCCTGATATGAAAGCCAGTATTGAGGCTGCTGTTCGAGCTGCTGCACCATACCCAATGCCGAGTGACCCAGATGCAAAACGTGAAGCTCAAAGGTTTACGTCCACCTTCAAGTCATCACGTTAATTTTTAAATCCCTGCAAACCTTGTGGGGATTTTTCATTTACTTCTATAAAGAATCATAAAAGATGAAACCACTTTTTTTATTTTCTACACTCTTACTTATTTGCAGCCAAACAATTGCTCAAAGTCGGTCAATTTATATCCCCTCTTCGGCAACGCCTGAAAATATATCATCCGAACAATTTAAAGCTTTGCTGAAGGATAATGCTAAAACAAATCAACCTGAGCAAGCTTTACAAGAAGTACAATTTCCGCCTACAGCCATGGCAAAAAATTCAAATGATGAGGCTGCAAAGAAAAAAGCTGAAGCCAAAAAAATTGCTCTCACAGCAAAAAAAGATTTTGCAGATAAAATTCGCCGTGCTTGGCAAGTTCCCAAAGGTTCTACAGGAAAATCGGCATCTGTACGTGTTAATCTCGCAGACAATGGACGTGTACATTCTATTATTATCAATTCTAGCGATCCAGATTTGAAAGCCAGTATTGAAACTGCCGTTCGCGATGCTGCACCTTATCCCATGCCATCTGATCCAGAGGCACGTAAACAAGCGCGCATTTTTATAACAAAATTTATAGCGAAATAACGATACCCATTTAAATTTTTAAATTGATCATTGGACTAATTACAACTTATGGCACATTTGAAATTTTTGTTTCTATTTTCTGTAATGGCAGGCTCATCATCAACCTTAGCCAGCCCTACTGACAATCCAGCATCGACTCAGATTCAACCTGAAAAGGTCGCGGTGAGTTCCGCGAATGTACCTATGACTACCGCAAAGGCAAAGTCTGAGCAATACAAGCGCGAACGTGAACAAACTGCTGCGACAGCTAAACGAACAGCAAGCGCTGAGGCTTCTCGTAAATCACAAGCCAAAAAGCTTGCATCTGGGACCAAAACCGAAATTAAACATTTAATCTTGAGCCGTTGGCAAGCTCCAGCAGATTCAACTGGGCAAAAAGCCAATGCTCGAATTACACTGACATCATTTGGTTCAATTCAATCGATAGTGATTCTTGATGCGCCAAATCGTGCATTTAAAAAGAGTATTGAAAAAGCCATCCTTAGCTCAGCCCCTTTTGATTTACCAGAAAATCCAGATGCTCGCCGTGAATCTCGGTTGATTTATATGTCTTTCCACTCTAAATAAGGACATCAGTTCAGCAGAACCTTATATTTTTATAATTAAGCATCATCAAAATAGGCAAACATTTAGACACGAATTCACAGACGAATAACAGATTAATCATAATGTTGTGCTTTTAATAATTCAAAATCATGCCATTATGTGACACAACCTAATACAGACAATAACTCACATTTTTAGAGTAGTTAGCGAATGATGGAAATGACGCGTAAACATCTTCTTTGCTTAGCCGTATTCACTGCTTTGAGCCCAGTTTTAGTGACTCAAACGCATGCGCAGCTTCACCTCGAAATCACTAAAGCTCCTGAAGAAGCACCTAAAATTGCGATCGTGCCTTTTAGTAATGACTCAAATATTTATCCAGTGGTTGAAAATGACTTGAACCGCTCAGGTAAATTTACCAGTGCCTCTAAAAACTTACCTGCAACTGCAACAATAAATTCACCTAATGCAGAAGCATGGAAAGCTGCGGGCGTACCCTATGTCGTGACAGGCACATCAAAAACAACGGCTGATGGCTCTTATGAAATTCACTACCAACTGTATGATGTTGAAAAAAAACAATACCTGTTAAATGAACTACTCACTGTACCTGCTTCACGTTATCGTCAAGCAGCGCATATGATCAGTGATGCAATCTATCAAGCTTTAACGGGTATTCCAGGTGACTTCAGCGGCCGTATTGCCTATGTATTGCGTAATGCAGCAACACCAGATCAGCGCTATACCCTACAAATTGCCGACACAGATGGGGAGCAGCCACGCACCATTTTGACTTCACGTGATCCAATCCTGTCCCCTGCGTGGACACCTGATGCGAAAAAGCTAGCTTATGTTTCTTTTGAAACCAAGCGCCCTGCGATTTACATCCAAGACTTAGCAAGTGGTAACCGTGAAAAAGTAGCAAGTTTCCGTGGCCTGAATGGTGCACCAAGCTTCTCGCCAGATGGTAAAAGCATGTTGTTTACCGCTTCAATGCATGGCAATCCTGAAATCTATCAAATGGATTTACAGACTCGCCAATTAAAACGCATGACCAATGACACAGCGATTGATACAGAAGCACGTTATGCCCCTGACGGTAAATCATTTATTTTTACCTCTGACCGTGGTGGCTCTCCACAAATTTATACCTACAACTTAAATACTGAAAGTGTAAAACGTTTGACTTTCCGTGGTGCATTTAATGCCCGTGGCACTTTAAGTGCTGATGGTAAAAAATTAGCTTTGGTGCATCGTCCTAGCGGTAGTAACTATAAAGTTGCGGTTCAAGACATTGGTTCTGGTGTAACCAATATTTTAACACCAACAAGTTTAGATGAATCCCCAAGCTTCTCTCCAAATGGTCAAATGGTGGTGTATGCAACACGTGAAGCAAACCGTGGTTTGCTCTCGATCATGTCTTTAGATGGTCGTTTCCGCATGAACTTACCAAGTGAACAAGGTGAAGTTCGTGAGCCAGCTTGGGCACCGAAATAAACACTGCATGATTTATTCAACAATAACTTTTTAATGAAACATCATAAATAACCGTCATGGAGATCAATATGAAAGCAATGAAACTGATTGCGCTACCTGTTTTAGCTACAGCATTAGTAATGACTGGTTGTGCCAGCCGTAAACCTGCAGCAGACGTACAAGCAGGACAAAACCCAAATGGCTCAACCACTGTAAACACTTCTGGTTTAAGTGAAGATGCAGCACTCAATGCACAAAACCTAGCGGGTGCATCATCTAAAGGTGTTACTGAAGCGAATAAAGCATTTTTAGCGAAGCGCGTAGTACACTTTGACTACGACAGTACCGAGCTAAGCAATGAAGACTTACAAACCCTTCAAGCTCATGCACAGTTCCTTGTTGCTAATGCAAACTCACGCGTGGCTTTAACAGGTCACACCGATGAACGTGGTACTCGTGAATACAACATGGCACTTGGTGAACGTCGTGCCAAAGCTGTTGAAAGCTTTCTGATTACAACGGGTGTAAGTCCAAATCAGCTTGAAGCAGTTAGCTATGGTAAAGAAATGCCAATCAATGCGGGTCATGATGAAAATGCATGGAAAGAAAACCGCCGCGTAGAAATTAACTACGAAGCTGTTCCTCCGCTACTTAAATAAGACTTGAATAAGTCTGAGCTAAAAAAAGCACTCATTAATGAGTGCTTTTTTATTTAACCCGTATCATTTAATTTATATCGTTTCATTTGCATCATTCTATAGCAACGTTCTGTGCTTTAACGCAATTTAGCCCTTTAACTCAGGATAAATTCGATTAGCGGCTTTAGAACATAAAAAATAATAAATTAAAATGCAAATGAACGACTTTTAAAATGAGATCCTTAGCTTTACCAACTAGAAAATTAGCTTAACAATCCAAATTATTAAGCTTCTGCTTCTGGATGTTCAGCATTTTCTTTTTCTGTTTGCATCGACTCAATGAGGTCATGTTTATTGAACTTTTTATACTCTGCTTTTGCTTCGTAACTGCTCCATGCAGCTTTTACGGTATCCGCAGAAATATCGTCTAAATTCAATCCCTCAGTTGCAGTCGGAGTCGCATCAAATTTTTGTGTGGTCATTGTTGTGCTCCCTGTCTTTCGATTTATACATTAGATTCAACATAGCATGTTATTCAGGACTTGCAAGGGTAAAATCACGACAAATAGTCTAGTTTAATTTTTCTTTTCCTTCGTTCTCATCTAAAATGTTGCACAATCACATTTTTATCATTTTTGATAAATTAATATTTGGAGTTTTCCGGTTATGTCAAATCTCACCCTTTCCCAATTTCTACAACAACAAAGTGGTAATCTTACTCCTGCATTAGCACAAGTTATTGAAACAATTGGTAATACATGCAAAGACATTGACCTTCTATTACAAAAAGGTGCTTTGGCTGGTGTATTGGGTAGCGCGCAACACGAAAACGTTCAAGGTGAAGAACAAAAGAAACTTGATGTCATTTCAAATGATTACCTCATCGATGCATTGAAAGTTCATCCACATGTCGGTGGTTTGGCTTCTGAAGAATTAGATGAATTCACTCCAGCTCAAGAAAATGGCGATTATCTTGTCTTGTTTGACCCATTAGATGGTTCAAGCAACATCGATATCAATATGTGTGTAGGCACAATTTTCTCAATTCTTCCTGCAAAAAATGCGGTAACGCAAGCTGAAGATTTCATGCAAGCGGGTGTTAACCAAGCGGCTGCAGGTTATGTACTGTATGGCCCATCAACAATGATGGCTCTAACTGTGGGTGCTGGCGTAGTCTTCTTTACTTTTGATCCAGAAAGCAAAGAATTCTTATTAACTAAAGATGCGATTGCGGTTGCAGCAGACACTAAAGAATATGCAATTAATGCATCGAACCAACGTCACTGGGAAGAACCTGTAAAACGTTATATCGACGAACTTCTTGCAGGTAAAACTGGCCCGCGTGAAAAAGACTTCAATATGCGTTGGGTCGCATGTATGGTGGGTGATATTCATCGTATTCTTTGCCGTAGCGGTATCTTCATGTATCCATACGACTTCAAAGATCCGAAAAAAGCAGGCCGTCTACGTTTAATGTACGAAGCAAACCCAATGAGTATGTTGATGGAACAAGCTGGCGGTGCTTCTACAACAGGCCGTGTCCGCATTCTAGACATCCAACCAACAGAACTTCATCAACGTGTACCTGTGATTATTGGTTCTAAAAACGAAGTTGACCTAGTTACGTCATACCATAATTAATTTCTTATAACGAAAGTCAGAATTTTTGCTGACTTTCGTGGATATCTCCCTCATGGCTCTGATTTATCTCGAATCAAAAGACAACCCGAAAATTAAGCACCTCCGTGGCTTAATCGAACAAAATGCCTACCGTAAAAAACAAGGTCAAACTGTTTTGGAAGGCACACACTTGGTGTTGTCATGGTTAGACTCAAAACGTCCAATCAAATCGATTTTCACCACTGAACAAGCAATTAACCATGCCGACTTCGACCGCATTGCGGAACAATATCAAGGTGCTGTGTTCATTCTAAGTGAATCTTTATACAAAGATATCAGTACACTTGGAACATCTATTGCTTGCTTAGCGATTGTGGATTTACCAAGTTCAAGTGAAGCACTTAACTTCAGTGAAGACACCTTAATTTTAGACAATATTCAAGACCCCGGTAATGTAGGCACCCTACTCCGTTCTGCTGCCGCAGCAGGTATTGAACAAGTTGTTTGTACCAAAGGCTCTGCATCGCTCTGGTCACCGCGTGTATTACGCGCAGGTATGGGCGCACATTTTTCATTAAATACCTTTGAAAATATTGCCCTTGAAGATATTTTGACGAAATTCAAAATTCCAGTGTATGCAACAAGCTCACATCAGTCTGAAAACCTATATAGCAAAAATTTACGCAAACAATGTGTGTGGATTTTAGGCAATGAAGGTCAAGGTGTTTCTGAATATGCATTACAACATGCAGAAGCCGTTGCGATTCCTCAACCGGGTGGTCAAGAATCATTAAACGTAGCCATTGCTGGCTCGATCTGTTTTTTTGAAATGGTACGTCAGCGTCAGTAAAATCGTTATTTTATTGTATTTAGCGCTTAAGCCTGAAAAAAATAGACTACACTAGAAAAAATAATAATTCTTTTTGTCAACCTAACCGTTATTTCCATCGTTATTTGTATATGAATATGGAAATAATGGTGGGTATCCGATGACAGGATTTTCCATCTCTATGGATTTAGCACCCAAAAAGTCCGAGACGCAAGACAGCAGTGTTTTAAAAAGCACGGCTGAGTCTCGCCTGAAAAACTTCATGAATGAAGTGACGGGGCGTGCTTTAGTAATGATGGAAAGTGCAACGCACGGTCAACATGGCATTGCCATGGACTTGGTGCAAGAAGCCTTTATTTCCTTACATAAAGCTTATGCTGAAAAGTCCACAGAGGAATGGTATCCCCTGTTTTACACCATTTTAAATAACAAGCTGCAAGACTGGCGTCGAAAAGAAGCACGTCGTTCGCAGCCGTTTTCCTTATTTAGAAAAGTCAGCCTAGATGACGACGATGTCGAGATACAGGATGTGGTAGATGAATCTACACCAAACCCTTTCGACTTTCTGGATCAGGCTGTCACTGCAGAGGAAATACAAGATGCTATCGCAGAACTTCCAGTCCGCCAGCAACAAGCATTTATGTTGCGAGCTTGGGAAGGCTTTGATACGCATACAACTGCAGAAATTATGAATTGTTCCGAAGGCAGTGTGAAAACACATTACCACCGTGCCATTCAAGGTTTACGTACCGCTTTGGCACATTTGAATCCACATATGGGAGGATCATCCGAATGAAACAAGATGATTTCTTAAAGCAAGTAACTTCCAAACTTGATGGACTCGCACAGCACCATAAAGACAAAGCAACTGTCATGAATAACGTGCTTGAAGATATTCATCAGCGCGAAACTTCACGTTATGGTTTCTGGAAAATGTCTGGCTTTGCACTTGCAGCAGCAATTGCAGGTTTTGTCATTTTACCGAATGCGACTGTACTGGATGACAAACCACAAAATCAGGTGATTTCAACCCCTAAGCTCTCCCCTCAAATGGTGGAAGATCTTGAAATGTTGATGGTTCTGGGTGAGGACAAAGTTCCACATGGCAGCTAAAAAATTAGCAATTGCATTCTGTGCTTTTAGTTTTTTGCAAACCAGTTTTGCTGGCTTTGATCGCTTTTGGATTTTTTCAAAAGATGCAGATACCCAAGTCAATGAAACTTGGGATTCGCTATCTGAAGCAGAACAACAGGCCTTAATTAAAAAGTATCAGGCACTCAAAGAGATTCCTGCAGATCAACGTGTCAGCTTGCAACAGCGCATGGATTGGTTCACTCAACTTCCAGATAGTGAAAAGCAACGTATGCGCGAAACTTGGCAAAAAATGAGTACTTTAGAACGTAAAGAACTCGCGACACGTATGCAAAAAGCTAGTCCTGATGAACGACCTGCTATTCGCGATGAGTATATCAACAAATATTTACAGCCTATCGCTGTCGCTCACTAATCTAAAACAGCAGCATGTTGCGAAAATCAAATCAATTACATTAGTTAAGCCATAAAAAAGCCTCTTATCGAGGCTTTTTTATTGTATTACTTGCTCAACCGACGTTGACGATACATACCTAAACCAATCAGTGTCAACAGCCCAAATAATCCCATCGAACCACCGCCGCTAGAAGAAGAGTTGGTGTTTTTCGCGGTATTCTTAAGAGTCAGAATTGCATTGCTTGATGCAATGCCATCACTATCGACAACGCTATATTCAACAGGATAGTCAAACTGACTAAAGCCATTTTTTACAGAGAAGGTAATCTTGCCACCGTAGCAAGTTTCCTTTAAATAACTTGCTGGGCAACTGCCACTATACTCAGCTTCAAAGTTTAAACCTGCTGGGATTTTCGTAAAACGAATTGGGATAATTTGACCTTCTTCATTTTTATGCCATACCGATTTGCCCGCTGGCATAGATGTAACTGGACCATCACCATCATCATTAGCATTTTCTAATAAATTATTGACGGTAACAGACAAATTATTTGACGGACTAATTGTATATTGAGCAGCTTTGGCCACTGGGGTCATATTTTTAAATGCCACACGGACCACACCAGAGGATTCCGCCTGACTCCCTGTCTTTTGTTTTAGCGTATATTTACAAAAACCGTATTCGGTAGGCGCTGTTGTTGCCCCACTGGTGCGATATATAACGATTTGTTTTATTCCCGCATCCCAATCACAGTGTAGGTCATGTGGTGGATTACCCACAATACTTGCTTCGCCTGTACTAGACACCGTAATTTCACTACCAATGCCGATTGGTGAAGTCGTCACGGTATAGTTGTCAGCATTTAAGGCAATTTGTCGTGTTTCAGCACTTCCGTTCACAGACTCTTCTTGAGGTAATGATGCTGGGAATGGATCAAAATAAACTGCACGATATTTGAGGTTATTTTTTAATGCACTTAATACCGCTTCGTATTTTGTTAAATCATCCTGATTGGCAACTTTGTATTCTGCATAATCTGGATCGTCGATATCCTTTTTCAAATCATCAATTGTTTTTTGATATTTCTCTTGAATAGCTGCTAAGGACTCGTTGGTAATCTCTGCCATATCTGCTGCAGTTAAATTCATTAATTCAACCGAACCAATCTCACAAGTATTTCGTTGTGCAGGTGATAGCTGCAAGGTACCATTCGTAATCCGCAAAATACCCCGTTGATCGGCTTTACTACATCCCTCTAAGCCCAGATTGATCAAGTCAAAACCACTGCCGATCGCTTTCGGGTAATACAAAGGTAAATACAAATTATAAGCAGATTTTGTTTGTAGGGCGCTTAATAAAGTCCCCATAGCATAACTACTTACATCATGGTTTTGCAGAAAGCTTTCCGTACTATTCAGCACACTTTCTGGTAAATCACACTGTGCGGCTGCCAGTTCAAATGCATTATTACTTGCCACAAATTTTTGACCATTATCAGGTACTGCATTATTCAGATAACGACAAGATTTTCCACCAGTATTGTAGGCCAATACATTGAAATACCAAGCCTTTGTACCATTGTTATCATAATAATAGGTACTAGCCGCATTGTTCTCGACTATTGTATTACTGGTTAAAACGAAGCTAGAAAAAGCACTTAAACGATCCGTTCCCTGAGAAATGGCACGGATAATACTACCCGTACTTGGATTTGCTTGGTTTTTTGCAATCGTATTTGCTGTCAGTTCAACCTTGGCATTTCCACAGAAGTCCATCACACTATTGCTCGTCGATGAACCATTTTGAATAATACTGCTTTGCTGGAACACAATTTCAGGCTGGGTATCCCCCAAGTTCCCGATACAGTCCATAGCAACAACACTACCTTTAGGTGCGATGTTGCCCTGAACTAAACTGCTCACCAATAATGTTTTTTTCGACATATTATGCGCAACGGAGTAGATTGCACCGCCAGCAACTTTGGCTTGAGAGTTTTCAATTGCACCATTATTTAAGGTAAATGCTCCCCCTAAATACAAGGCACCACCTCGATCTTCTGCCATCCCGCCAGTAAGGCGAACATTATTGACGATAAAGTTGGCTTCTGAACGTGAAGTATTAAAAATACGAGATTTGCCTTGGGCATTAATCGTCGTTCTAATATCTTCATAGGCAGGAAATTTCTGCGTCAGTAAATTTTTTGAATCATAGTTAAAGCGACTTTTCCCTTCAATCACGATCTGATTGACCGGAACTAACTCACCTTTAGTCAGAAGATATTCACCTGCTTCAAGTTGAATATAATCGGTCTGCCCATTATTTGGATTACCGACATTACATCCACCAAAAGATTTGTTTTTACGTGCAGTTTCAATCGCTTCACGTAAAGAACATTGATTGAGATTTTCACCATTTTCATCATCAAAGGTCGTAACTTTGATGATGTTACTTGTTGCTGCCATAGATGACATAGCCGCAAGGACCATGACCGCCAGCAATCCTTTTTTATAATTTTTCATGTGCTGTCCTTAATTCTATCCAGACTATTTTTTAAAGCGACGAAATCCAACTAAGCCAAGCAGCGCAAAAATACTCGCCCAGCCTAGAGCACCACCCGAAGTTTTAACGGTTTTACTTTCCATTTCATTGTTTGGTTCTTGGAAAATACGCACTTCTGCAGCTAAATAATTTTTTGCCGAAGTATTAAAACGGGTTGAAGACGTCACCACACGCAATTCAAAAATATCTGCGCCATGCCAATTTCCATTTGGCGTGTATTCAAAATCACCATTCAAATTCAGTGTAAATTTACCTTTTGATTCAGTGCTTTGTACAACTATTGGACAACCATCTTGCCATGGCTCACCTGTTGGATTTGCCATACCCATCACTTTTGTACATTCTTCTTTTGGAATTAAATCACTGTCACCTAAAGCATCTAAGATATTAAACTTCGCCACTTCACCTGTACGTATGTCTTTACCTAAGCGAGGCATGCTCACAGGAACCACAATTTCGATAGCCCCACGATCACACCAAACATCATCCAAATTACGATTTTTTCCACGCTGATCAGAAGACTCACAATACACATGATGCTCATTGCCATCTGCTGTGGTCTTCCCCTTATTTAATATCGGGCTTGAGAAAATCGTTTCGTAATCTAATAAAATACGAGGACGTAAATAACCAATAAATGCGTTGTTTGCTTTGGTAAATGGACAGAAAAGTGCATTACGATCTTCTGTTAAGGTTTTACAGCTACCTTCATCTTCACCCGCGATTAAACTTGTCCCAGACCACACATCATTTAAATTTGAAACAGGCCCAACAGGACAACTCGCAGCCACTAAGTTGTTATAAAAAACAGATTTGTCTGTTCCTGAGTTCACAACTTTACAATCTTGAGCGGTGCCACTGAGCGCATTACCAATCACCACACTATTGGCTAAATAAGCATGCTCAGAGGTACTATTTAGTTCAATACCACCACTGTTCTTCAGTACTGTAATATTATTAAGTGCTAAACCATCACGTAAGTTGACAGCAAAACCTTTGTTTTTGAAAAAGGTACTATTGGCAATGATATTTTGAGGGTTACTGAACACCAACTTGCTGATGTCTGCGAGCCCATTTTGATTGTAAACAATCGCTCGACCAGAAGTGCTTTCATTATTTTTGAACAAAGATGTATAGATTTCATAAGCCGGTGCTTCTGAGTAAATTGCACCACCATCTACCGCTTTGTTGTTTTGAAAAATCGTGGTTCGTATATATAGACGGCTTGCTACAGCTGCGCCATCTTCTGAAAATCCAACATTGTAGATTGCACCACCAAGTCGTGCATAGCCATCTTCAAACTTTACATTTTCAAGTGTGAGTTTTTCATTATTAAAAATGATGCCGCCTTTATCAGCGCATTGATCTTGCTTACATCCTTTAAATGAAATCTCTTTAAAATTGATCGCAAGTAGTTCTTTTTCGCCGTCATTAATATTAAAAATTTGATCCTTACCCGTCATTTCAATGACGGCATTATTAAGACCGAGTACGACATCTTCATTGACGTTACTGTCATACGCCGTTTTCAGGCTCAGTTCGGCTTTAATATCAATTTTTTTAGTGAGTTTATAAACTTCATTTTTTTTCAGAGAAATTGAAGCATAGGCGTCTTTACCCCCGCAACCATTATATCCGGCTTCTGGCATACCATTATTGATATATTCTATGGCTTCACGAAGTGAACATTCCTTGTCATCCTTTACAACATCTTCAGTAGTTGTAACGGTAATTTCTGCGCTAAATGCATGACCTGCCATGAGTAGCATGCCAATACCTATGCTCTGTTTGAGCATATCCATCTCCTTAAATATTTTTTATCTTTTTATTCTTAAGTTGCACAATCCTTGCAACATTAAAATATTTTTATGTACTTTGTCACAGCTTGAGTAATTACTCAAGAATTTTTATTGCTTACCGATATTCATCAATTAGGGCAAAAATTTGTCTTAAATTGGCATGACTCAATTTGACTTTTTCACCTTTTAACATCTGAATCAGTTGTTCTAAAGATCTAAGTAAAATGGATGCCTGATGCGGCCCATGTGCCAACAAATAATCTACAATTTGTTGATCCATATGGATGCCACGTCGCGCCAAAACAGAGTTTACGAGTGCTTGTCGGTCTGCGTATAAACTACCATTTGGTACTTTTACACTGACAGCCTGAGTTAATCGAGACTGTAAATCTGGCAGTTCAAGTTTGAGTTCAATGGGCGCCAGCCGAGATGAAAAGACCAATTGACCACCTTCTTCGTTATTATAATTAATCAGGTGAAAAACAGCTTTTTGCCAATGTGGAACTCCACTGATGGCTTCAATATCATCTAAAGCCACCAAATCATAGCGATCAAGCGAAGTAATCGCTTCAGTTGGCGCATCGAGCAATTCAAGCAATGAAACTTGAATTGCTGATTTGCCAATTTCTAAATAGGAGTCACATATTGCAGACAGTAAATGGCTTTTTCCTGTGCCAGCTCCACCATAGATATAGAAACGATTCATTAAACCAGCATGTAACTGACGAACACCATCGATTACATGCCCCCAACTCGGCCCAGAAAAATCACTAATTCGGGCATCGAGTTGTGGTTCTATATCTAGCTGCAATTGACGCATATCTATATTTGGGCCTTATCAATCTTTATGTTCTGATCTTTCAATGTTACTCGAAATTTCAGGATCTTGCAGCGAATTTGCAGACTGATTTTTGAGCTCAATATCGACAGCAACTTGATTGGTTTCTACGTTTAAAGTGCCACTTGCAGCATCATTTACGACAAGTACATCATTTCGGTATAAATTACTTTTCTCATAATTTTCGCGTGCATGACGTAATAAAACTACAATAATCGCTGCAACGGGTAGTGCAATGAGCATTCCGAGGAGTCCTGCCAATTGCGCGCCTGCAAGGACTGCAAATACCACTGCCACAGGAGACAAACCAATTTTGTCGCCTAATAAGAAAGGCTGTAAAATATAACCTTCTATTGCCTGCCCTACCATGAATACCACCAGAACTAAGGCCAAATGCACCCAATCCAAACCGAATTGGAACAGGCAAGCCACAATTGCCGAAATAATACCTACCGCAAAACCCAAATACGGAATAATACTGGCTAGACCCGCAATCATCCCAATGATGATGCCAACCTCAATACCGATTAATTGGAGTCCAACCGCATAAACAACGCCCAATAAGAACATTACCAAGAATTGGCCTTTTACAAATGCACCTAAAACTTCATGACATTCGCCCACGATTGTGAGCGTGCTTTTTTCATATTTACGTGGAATAAGTCGACGCATGTTTTCTAACATACGCTCCCAATCTAATAAGAAATAGAAAGCTATGATTGGAATTAAGACAATCGTGCCACCAATCTGTATGAAATTCAGACCCGATTGTGCCACTTTTAACAACATGGCTTGGATACTGTCTGCACTATAGTTGGTTTGAATATACTCCATGATCGCTGCTGACATTTGCTCTGTATCAATTTCCATCGGTACAAGATTAAATGTCTCTGATAACCACGGCAGGAATGTATAGTTGACCCAATGAATATTGCTTGGAATATTGTTTTTCGCATACATCAACTGTTCCCATACCAGTGGTACGAGGAACCACATTGCAAAGAATATAGCGACACCAATTCCAATAAAGACCAAACTGATAGATAACCAGCGCGGCAAGCCAATATTATGTAATTTATCGACTAAAGGGCTAAATAAATATGCAATTAGAAATGCGCCGATAAAAGGAACAACTACAGGCTTTAATAAGTATAAAACCCATATGATCAATGCTATCCCAGCAAGAATAAATATTCGGCGCAAGGTGCGATCACCCATATAAAGTCACCTTTTTTCAATGTAATCGTTATAGAAAGGAAAATATTTTAATAAAGATAACATTTTAGTGCGAAATAGCATAAGAGTTTTGCATATTCAGGTTATAATCCCCGCGCGAATGCGGAGACTTCATTATGAGCAACTCAACTTCTACCCCAAACACTGGTTTAAGCTACAAAGATGCAGGTGTCGACATTGAAGCGGGCGACGCGTTAGTCGATCGTATCAAATCTGTCGCGAAACGTACTGCACGTCCTGAAGTAATGGGCGGCCTAGGCGGCTTCGGCGCTCTTTGTAAAATTCCTAAAGGTTATGAAGAACCTGTTCTCGTATCTGGCACAGATGGTGTTGGTACAAAATTGCGTTTAGCATTGAATTTGAACCGTCATGACACAATTGGTCAAGACTTGGTTGCAATGTGCGTAAACGATCTTCTTGTATGTGGTGCTGAACCACTGTTCTTCCTTGACTACTATGCAACTGGCCACCTCAACGTTGACGTTGCAGCAAATGTTGTGACTGGTATCGGTGCGGGTTGTGAACTTGCAGGCTGTGCATTGGTTGGCGGTGAAACTGCTGAAATGCCAGGTATGTATGAAGGCGAAGACTATGACCTTGCAGGTTTCTGCGTAGGTGTAGTTGAGCAAAGTAAAATTATTGATGGCTCTAAAGTTAAAGCGGGTGACGTTTTAGTTGGTGTTGCATCTTCTGGCGCACACTCAAACGGTTACTCACTTCTTCGTAAAATTTTAGATGTGAAAAACGTTGACCTTACTCAAATCGTTGATGGTCGTCCACTTGCAGATACAGCAATGGAACCAACACGTATTTATGTAAAACCAATTCTTCAGTTATTGAAAGAAGTGGATGTACACGCTATGGCGCACATCACAGGCGGCGGTTTACCGGGTAACTTACCTCGCGTACTGCCAAATGGTGCTCAAGCGGTAGTCAATGAAGCATCTTGGGAATGGCCAGAATTATTCAAACTACTTCAAAAAGAAGGTGGTGTTGAACAATTTGAAATGTACCGCACATTTAACTGTGGCGTAGGTATGGTTCTCGTGGTTGATGCAGCCGATGCTGACAAAACTGTTGAATTACTCAATAGCCTTGGCGAAAAAGCATTCACAATGGGTCACATTGCAGATAATGCTGAATCTGTTGAAGGCGCTGACGAAAAAATCCGTGTAGTTTTCGCATAAGCAACGTTCATGATTAAAATTGCTGTACTTGTTTCAGGCAGCGGATCTAACCTGCAAGCCCTGATCGATGCCAATCTATCAGGTCAAATCATTGGGGTGATTTCCAATAGACCTGACGCTTTTGCACTGCAACGTGCAAGAAAAGCAAATATTGCAACTGCAGTCATTGAACATAAGCAATATCCAAGTCGTGAAGCTTTTGATGATGTGATGCATCAACAACTGCTCGACTGGGATGTTGATTTGGTCATTTTGGCAGGCTTTATGCGCATTTTAAGCGCAAAATTTGTCAAAGCATGGGAAGGAAAAATGATTAACATCCACCCTTCTCTGCTGCCAAATTATAAAGGAATGCATACTCATCAACGTGTTTTAAACACCGGTGATGTCTTCCATGGCTGTACAGTTCACTATGTGACTGCAGAGCTGGATGCTGGTCAAGCGCTTGCTCAAGGCGTGCTTAAAGTCAATGTGCATGATCATGCTGAAAGTCTGGCAGATCGGGTTCACGTGCTTGAGCATGTGATTTACCCTCAAGTGGCAGAATGGATTTGTAATGGCACCATTCAACACACTGAAAACGGTGTTTTATATCGTGGCGAGCCTTTGCAACAACCTGTTCAATTCTGTAAGTTCTAAGCAACTGTATAACTTAACAATCAACGCATCTTAGGGTGCGTTTTGTTTTTTAAGGGCCAAATAAAACTCTATTTATTACTAAAATCTAAAATCTAAAATCTAAAATCTAAAATCTAAAATCTAAAATCTAAAATCTAAAATCTAAAATCTAAAATCTAAAATCTAAAATCTAAAATCTAAAATCTAAAATCTAAAATCCATTTTTGCAGAATGTTCAACTTTATGATCAATATGTAGTTTTTAGTTAAATTAAAGCTTTTAGCATCATTAAAATAATAAGCTTATATTGCAATTAGTAAACCTTATAAATCTAGAAATATTACATCCTTCAAAAAAAAGTGGAGAAAATCACATGTTAAAATCCATCACACTGGCGACTTGTGCATGTATAACACTGGGTATGATTGGTTGTGCTACGACATCAAATCCAGCTACTGATCGTAATTTAGATAAATTACAAAACAAAAATTGGGTTGCGAGTGAAATTCAAGGCGTTAAGCTTGAAGCTGACCCTAACAATTCGAACGTACCCACCATCACTTTCGACGATACTCGTGTAAGTGGTTCTGATGGTTGTAATCGATTCATGGGTGGTTACGCTGTGCAAAACACAAAAATCCAATTTTCAAACCTTGCTACAACACAAAGAGCGTGTTTGACTGCGACAAATATTCCTCAACATTTTTCGCAGGCATTGAGCCAAGTTACTCATTATGATGCCTCTAAAGATCATTTGAAATTTTTAGATGCCAACAACAAAGTTGTTTTACAATTTGAAAATGCGAAATAAATCTCAAAAGTAGAAAGTAGAATGTTTCATTCATAAAAAAGCACTCTATAGAGTGCTTTTTTTGTGTTGTCGTTTTTAAGGTTCAATGATGACGCTTAGACGATTTAAGTAAATCTTTGATCAATTCCACAGTTTCTACAGGATGTTCTAAGGGGAACATATGACTCCCCGCAGCAACTTTAAATGGAATCGCAAATTTTTTCTCTACCATTTGTGGAAAGTGCCGAGCTAAAAATGGTCCCTGCTCTGCAATTAACTGCTGTACAGGTACTTGCGGTTGAGCATGAGGTAACCACCACAGTGAAGGATTGGTTCGAAAAATATGAACTTCATCATCACGTGAAATCGTCAATTCCACCCCACCACGCAGTTTATCGTCCATCAAGGCATGATCAATATAAGCTTGATAACAGTCTGGATCGAAATCTTTATAAAAACCTTTCGGCCTTAAAAGCTCTGCTGCTTGTTCACGGCTGTCCCAATGATCACGACGACGCTTCGACAATCCTGCTGGGGACATTTTATCGAGGACTTTAAGTTTGAGGAGTTTTGCGATGTGCAAAGCAAAAGACTCTTTCCCCATGATCATAGGCGGATCAATCATTAACACTTGTTCAAACAATTCTGGGCGTTGTAAAGCAGCCTGAAATGTTAAAACCGAACCTAATGAGTGACCTAATCCAATAACCTTACGACCATTGGCCTGACGTACAATACTGTCAATGACTTGCTGTGTTAAGCTCTTCCAATGGTTATCGATTGGGTAACGCTTATCTGGCCCAAGTAACGGCACATAGATCACATCATATTCATCACTCAGTAAATCAAACAATTTTTGATAAACCCGTGATGGCACGCCATTGGCGTGCGCAAAATGAATTAACGGTTTCATTGTAATTTCGTGCTGTTTTCAGATTGAACCTGTTGTGACAATGCGCTTGCCAAACCTTGACCAAATGAACTTCCCATACGACCTAGTACAGAATCAAACGGACTATTTTCAATGGTGTAGTTCACGGCTTTTTCAGTTTTTAATTCACGTTTCAGGCTATTTAAACTACCTGTACGGTCAGCAATACCTAGCTTCACAGCCTGATCACCCGTCCAAAATAAACCTGAGAAAATAGCTGGATCATTTGATTTTAATTTCTTACCGCGACCTTCCTTCACTGCATTAATGAAATGCGCATGAACATTATCGAGTACACCTTGAACATGTGCTTTTTGTGCTGCATCTACAGGTTGAGTCATGGATAAAATGGCTTTGTTCTCACCCGAAGTCATGGTGCGATCTTCTACACCGAATTTTTGCATCAAACCACTAACACCATAATTCGGCATAATCACGCCAATCGAACCCACTAAACTTGAAGGATTGACAATAATTTCATCTGCCGCAGACGCAATATAGTACGCACCTGAAGCGCCTGTATCACCAATAATGGCATACAGTTTTTTATCGGTATGGGCTTTTTTCAAGTACTGAATTTCTTGCCAAATTTCATCAGACTGAACAGGTGAACCACCCGGTGAATTAATATTGAGAACAACCGCTTTGCTTTGTTTATTTTCATAAGCTTTTTTCAGAGCTTTGATGGTATTTGCACTGTTTACACTTTGCTTGTCCGCTGCAATGGTCCCAATGATATCAACCACGGCAATATGTGAACCCGCTGTTGCTGCAGGATCAGATGACGACATGCTGCAACTTTTTGCCATCGCAATGATAATAAATAGCAAATAAGCAAAGGTTAAAAATTTAAAAAATATACCCCATCTACGTGCTCTACGTTGTTCTTCAACGGAAGAAAGCACGGCTTTTTCTAATATTTTCCATTCATTTCCAGTTGGCTGCTGAATATTGTTTGAAGAACTTTGCTGTTTTTCTTCAGGTTTTGGTGGCCATTCGGACATAAAAAAACCCATTTGATCGTTAATTTGTAGTCATTATATACACGCTAATCGCTATAACTGTCTAATCAATTCATTTTCCCCTATAATTATTTTAAATTTTCTTTCATTTCTTTCAGACTTAAATAAGATGACCGACCAAAATTCACAGGACACCACATATCACCTGTTAAAATTTATCAGCCGTCAACCTATTCAAATTTCAAGATTAATTGCAAAAGGTTTGGCTGGGTTAGTCAATGTTTTAAAAATCTCTAAAACCTACTCTACGATTCAACGCAATCTCAAAATTGCATTGCCTGAATTATCAGAGTCAGCTCGCATTCAACTCACTAAACAAGCGATTCGAAACGAACTTTGTTCTTATTTTGAATTTTTTAATATTTGGGGTGCAAGTACAGAAAAAAATATTCAACGGATTCATCACGTACATGGCGCTGAATATTTACATGAAGCGCTCGCCCTAAAAAAAGGCGTTGTACTCGTAGTACCACATTTTGGTACTTGGGAAATAATGAATGCATGGGTTGCGCAGTACACTCAAATGACCATCATGTACAAGCCGGTAAAAAGCGAATCTGCCAACAATTTTGTCCGTGCTGCTCGAAGCCGTGAGCAAGCAATATTGGTTCCTACGGATGAATCAGGTGTACGTCAGATTTTCAAAGCCTTAAAACAAGGTGGGACGACTGTGATTTTGCCAGACCATACCCCCAATGCCGGCGGCGAAATGATTCCATACTTTGGTATTCCACTAAAAACCAGCAACTTAAGTGCAAAATTAATTCAAAAAACCAAAGCTCGTGCGCTCTTACTGTATGCCATTCGTAACGATAATCATGGTTTTGATATGCATATCGAACCTATGGATGAGAATATCTATCAAGGCAATGCAGATGATGGCTCTATAGTTATCTTTAAAGCAGTGGAAGATTTAATTCATCGTTATCCAGAGCATTATCACTGGAGCTATAAACGCTTTAAAGCCAACCCAAAATTGAGAAATCTATACAATATTAGTGATGAAGAAGCCGCTCAACGCATTCGTGATATTCGTGAGGAATATCAAAGACAGCAAACAATAAAAAATGTGGCAGAATGACATTTTCAAGCAATATACTTGAAGTAGTTTTTCTATTCGGATTCTTTAGATAGCCTGCGATATAGATCGAGCCATTTATACTTTGTCCGCTCTTCAATTAGTTCAATTTGCTGTTTATTTTGGTTGAAATGAATACTTCCACTCTGTGCGGTCTGTAAGAGTGGAATATCTAATTGTTTGAGCCGTGTTTTGGTCATCTTTGCAGGATGTCCATAACGATTAAAGCGCCCTGCAGAAGCAATCGCCAACTTGGGCTTAAAATGGTTTAAAAACGCATAGGATGAACTGTGCCGACTACCATGGTGTCCGAGCACCAAGACATCGACTTTTAGGTCTGGATAATCACTTAATATTTGATATTCAGTCTCCCAACCCGCATCCCCCATCAATAGAAAATGTCGTGGGCCATTGACGTCTTTGACCGTGACATATAGAACACAAGAACGTTCATTGGCATTCCATTTGGCATCTGTCAGATCTTCAGGCTTTGGCGAGAGTATTTCAAAATAAACTTGCTGATCCCAATTCCACTGCTGACCACGCTGACATAAGCGCTGTGGAGCTTGGTTTGTGGTTTGTACCCGCTCATTACTTGAAAGCTGTCCAATATCAAGCTGTTGCTCCAATGAGAAAAAGCCACCGCTATGGTCTTGATCTAAATGAGTCAATAACACCCGATCTAGTCGATGAACTCCATTCACACTCAAAAATGGCCGGATGATATTCTGCCCGACACTAAATTGACTTTCATCATAGTTTCCACCGAAGTCCACCATCATATGATGATCTACAGAACGGATATAGATCGCCTGCCCTTGCCCTACATCTAAAATTGAAAGTTGAAAATTTGCTGAATTTTTCCATGGGATAAACAGAGCAAAAAAGGCAATGACCGCCCAATATTTTGGCAAGATACCTTCAGGTAAAAATAAGATTACTATAGCGAGTATCAACAGTACGATCTGAGTTGACGTCAATGCGACATCCTGCATTTGTGGTGCAAAGAGTCGATCTAAGCCATAGAGAAATACATGTAACACTTCTAAACACAGATCATTGAATAAAAAGACCAAATGCGCCAAAGGTGTAGAAATATATGAAAGTGCCCCTCCGATGATATCTAAAGGAACCACCACTGCCCCTAACCACGGGATAGCGAATAAATTACTTAAGGGACTAATCCAAGTCACTTGCTTGAAAAAAATCACCATCAATGGAAATAAGGCAACAAAGATTTTCCATTGTGATTCCACCATCAACCACATTGAGTGCTTTAACTTTTGCCAAAAACTGGCGTCCGTTTGAGCCAGTAAATGCTTCCTTAAGGTTTGATAAATCCGCAGTAAAATAAAGCATGCGCCATAAGACAACCAAAATGCTGCGGATAAAATACTAAAGGGGTCCACTAGCAATAAAATAGCGGCACTAAAAACCAGCAGTTGAAAAGGCTGAATGGTTTGCCGTAACAACAGCATGCTACTGGCGACAAGGCAGATCGTCAGCGTTCTCAGCGCCGGTATTTCAAAACCGGTAAATGCACAATATACAAGGACACAGAAGATAAAGGGCACGACCAAAACATACTGTTTGGGCCATTTGAGATAGATTTTGGGACAATATTTTCGAATAGCTAACTGTATCGCCCAACAGAGCATACTGGCAAATACCAACACATGCGGACCAGAGATTGCCAATAAATGACTCATGCCAAAACGTTGAAATAATTCACTAGTGCCTTCAGTGAGTAAACTTTTATCGCCTGTAAGCAGTGCTAACAACAAGCCATGATTCCGCAGCGGTTGTTGATATATAAACGCTCTTAAATATAAACGTTGTTGTTCGACTTTTATTTTGAACTGATGTAACACACCTTGATGCCGTTGATACTGTTGACCATAGCCCATCGCAGTCATATGTTGAGGTGGTATCAATTCGACCGACTTCACCTTTAAACTGGCATGTATATTTTGCTGTATGCTCCACCGTTCTTGGTCAAAGACACCTTCGGTCACATAACTCTGGGTAGGTCGTAACTCACCATACATACGATAGTATTGTCCAGGGACCAACTGAATCGTCTGTTCATTATTTTGCAAAATTGAATTGGGTAAATACGCCATAAAATATTGAATCTGCTGATTCACATTGAGCACTTCAATTTTTTGCTGAATTGCTTGGTCTTTGAGTTGGCTGATCTGTGGAATATACGCTATAAACTCGCCTTGTCTGCTCTGATGTTCAACCAATGCCAAACGCTGATCGAGTTGAGTATTGGCGAAACTAAAGCCGAGAATTGCACCCATGCATAGATTTGTACTGAGCTGTAAGATTTTCGAAAAAATACTTTTTAGTTTTGATGAAATACCAAGCTGTAAACCTAGCCAAATCAGGACAATAAAAAGCAACTGAGCTGTCGAGAGTTGTGGATTCCAAAACATGAACCCCATAAAAGAAATGCCTAAAATCCAGCCAATACAAAAGCTTTGCAACATGAGTCATCATTATTTTTATTATGTGCTGGCAATAATAAAGCCCACCGCGGTGAGCTTCAATCAAACAATCTTAATCCACTAATTTTTGCGAAATCAATTTAGCGCTTAGTCATCAACCCATAAACCATCTTGCATATGCAAAATCGCATCAGCAGATTGAGCTAAATATTCATCATGGGTCACGATTAACATGGCCATGTTAAATTCTTTACGCAACTCAGATAGCAACTCAAAAATCTTCACTGCGGTTTTTCGGTCTAAGTTCCCTGTTGGCTCATCAGCCATCATCAACTTAGGTCTTGCTACCAATGCACGGGCCAAAGCCACACGTTGACGTTCACCGCCTGAAAGCTCACCCGGTTTGTGCGTCATGCGGTGGGAAAGTCCAACGCGTTCCAAAAGATATTCAGCTTGCTGCTTCACTTCTTTGAAGTTACTCGACTTACGTAACATCAATGGCATTGCCACATTTTCAAAGGCGGTAAATTCAGGCAACAAGTGATGGAATTGATACACAAAACCTAAATGCTCATTACGGATATAACCACGCTCTGCTTCACCTAAAGTGTCAAAGCGTTGACCATTAATCATCACTTGACCCGATGTTGGACGATCTAAGCCACCCAATACATGCAACAACGTACTTTTACCAGAACCACTTGACCCCACAATCGAAACAAACTCACCTGCTTTGACTTGTAATGAAAGTCCACGAATCACATCGACTGTAGACTTCCCATCGGTAAAAGATTTGGTAATGTTTTGGGCATCTAAAACTAAATTACTCATAGCGTAGAGCCTCTGCAGGTTGAACTTTAGCTGCACGTAATGCCGGATAAATAGTCGCGATAAAGCTAAGACCCAATGATAAAGATACAATCACCACAACATCTTGCCATCTTAAATAAGACGGTAAATAGTTGATGAAGTAAGCATCAAACATATTTAAGCCCAATGTTGTATTCAACCAACCGACTAAATTACTAATACTCGATGCAGCGATAATCCCTAAAATCGCCCCTGACACCGTACCAATCACCCCAATCACTGTACCTTGCACCATGAAGATCCGTGTGATTGTAGCCGGTGAAGCGCCTAGTGTACGCAAAATGGCAATATCGGATTTTTTATCAGTGACCACCATCACCAATGAAGACACGATATTAAATGCTGCAACCAATACAATCAGGAACAGCAATAAACTTACCATTGCCTTTTCCATTTGAATCGCACTGAACAGATTACCGTGCGTATAAGTCCAATCTGAAGCATAAAAGTTTGCAGGTAAATCACGCACAATTTCTTGAGATACTTGTGGCGCTGCAAAAATATCATCCAACTTCATACGGATGCCTTGTGCACCATCTGGCAGTCTTAATAAAGTCGACGCATCGTCCAGGGCCACATAGCCCATCATCGAATCAACTTCCGCACCAATACTGAAAATACCCACAATTTTAAATCGTTTAAAACGCGGAACAACGCCAGCCGGAGAAGGTGTTGCTTCAGGAAGCACTAAGGTCACACTGTCATTCAAGCCTAAACCTAAGGCATCTGTCATTTGCTTGCCAAGGACAATACCAAACTCACCTTTTTTCAGGTTATCGATACTGCCTTCCACCATATGGTCTTGGATAATTGATACCTTTTTTTCATACTGCGGTTCAATCCCACTGACCATAATGCCAGACACTTGACCTTGTGCCGTCAACATTCCCTGTAATTGGGTGAATGGTGCGACACCTTGAACATGCTCATGCTGCTCAATTTTTTTTGCAAGTTCAGGCCAATTTGTTAAAATTTGTGTTGAAGAAACAGTGGCTTGAGGTATCATTCCTAAGACACGAGTTTTCAGCTCACGATCGAAACCATTCATCACAGATAAAACTGTAATAAGGACTGCCACACCAAGCGTGAGGCCGATCATGGATACCAGAGCAATAAAAGAAATAAAGTGGTTACTGCGCCGAGCGCGAGTGTATCTCAACCCTATATACAGCGAGATTGGTTTAAACATAACCATCTAGTCCGAGGTAATATATATTATGGAAAACTTACAGCATCAAAGCGTTCAAACTGAACGCCGTGTAATGTCGCGTATCGATGCTGCTTTGCGCATCAACTATCAGATTATCTCTGATGATGTTGCACTGAATGATCCTTACGATCCTAATTTTGTATTGCCGCGCTATTTTCTACTACTTGCTGAATTAGATCAATTTGATCATGCACTCAACTACGAATTAGAACAATTAGCTGAGAAAGATCAACAAATTGCTCGAATCTTATCCTTATTTAACCAAAAGTTAAACCTTATTACGGGTTCTTTATACGACGCAATTGTACAAAGCATGTTACCAGTGCCTGAGCATGTGAATTTTTCAGAGACTGGTTTGAGCTTTTTTAGCGAACGCGCGATTAAAGAAGGTACTTATATCCATGTGACCTTAAGCCACCCTGAAAATTTCTTCCATATTGCGGCAACTGCGCAAGTGGTTTATAGCCGTGAAGAAGAAAGCAACTTATACCGTACGGGTGCCTATTTTATCACACTGCTCCCTCAAGACCGCGTCAAACTTGCAGAGTGTATCGCACTGACCCAAAACAAAGAGTGATTTTTAATCAATGTTTTAATTTGTGGGCGAGCTCTCTGTTCGCCCGAAAATCTTTATAAAAATAAACAAACAAGCCTGATAATAGAATCACGGCACCAAGTAAAACCATCAATGATAATTTTTCATCATTCAGTAAAGCACCAAAGAGCATAGCAAGCATGGGTGTGAGTACCGTTGTTAAAGACAAAGTTGTCGCCTTGATGTTTTGTACCAGTTTGAAATAACAAAACATTGCAATCAATGAAGCCATAATCACTGCATAAAATAAGCCAATGAGTGCTTTGGTCGAAGGCATCTGTGTAGGTGTATACTGCCAAATAAACGGTAGCATTGCAGCAGAAAATAGTGCTGAGATAAGAATCGAACCCGTGGCTTGAGACATGGGCTGCAATGGCGCATTGACTTTTTTCACCCAAAAAATCGACATACAGTAGACGAATACGCTCATTAACATTAAGACGATGCCAACAGGCTGTACGTGCTGATCACTGCCGCCTAAGCAAATAATGGCTAAACCACAGACGGCAATCAACATCCCAATCCATTGCAAGCGATGCAGATAGGTATGAAAGAAGAAACGACCGATCAGACCCGTCATAATTGGCGCTAAACCAAACATCAGGGCAATAATGCCTGAGCTGAGATAGGCAGTTGCCATATAGGTAAAAATCTGAGAACCAATAAAACTAAACGCCCCCGCCAAATAACTGTGCAGCGAGGTTTTATCCATCGGCAGTTTATGTTTAAAAATAAACAATAATGCGACAGCCAAGGGTAATGCGATAAAAAAGCGTAATGTCAGTGCCCAAAACGCATTGATATCACTGACACTCCAAACGATGGCAAGTGGCGTGGTCGACCAAATGAACACCAACAACGCATAGGTCGTCGCTAGATTTGTTTTAGATGGCATGGTTTTTACTTCTGCGCCGTTTTACGTTTTTGCTTTTGAATGGTTTGATCTAAGCTGCTGGAAAATTCGCGCTTATCACGTTCAGAAATCGGGGCTGGACCACCGGTTTGCACACCTGCGCCCCGTAAAGTATCCATAAAGTCGCGTAAATGTAGACGAGCTTTGACATTTGCTGTGGTATAAATCTCACCGCGTGGATGTATCGCTATACCGCCCCGCTCAATCACTTCAGCAGCAAGTGGAATATCCTGTGTCATCACGATGTCGTGCTCTTTCATGCGCTGAATAATTTCTTTATCCGCTGCATCTGCCCCGCTCATGACTTGAATTGAGTTAATCCGCACCGAAGGCGTTATCCCAACATTTTGATTGGCGACAAAAGTGACTTCTAACTGGTAACGATCAGAAGCCCGAATAATCACATCACGTAAAATGCGTGGTAACGCATCTGCATCCACCCATAATTTAAATGGCAGCACTGATTTTCCATTCACTTTTAAACATGACTCATAGTAACAAATCTACATGACAATTTGGGGATCTGCATCCGCTGAATGGATCTACATTTCTCTAATCATGAGAATCGAAAAGCTGCAAATTGACTCCAACTTGGGCTTATTTTCCAATGCTTTTACATTTAAATCCTACTGAAAACATTTTTTATGCATGATTTCATGATAAATATGACGTCGGTGACTTGAAAATTTCAAATAACCCTCGATTTATTAATTATGAAACCAACCCAATATCAATTGTGCATATGAAAAAACAAAATAGCCCTGAAATTATCACTATTGAAGATCAAACTTTTGGTAGTCATGTTGAACATTGGAATTTGCTCACCGGCAACCCGACAACGGATGTACCAGTTTGGCTGGGTCAGGCATTGGATGCACCCATTATGCCGATGGGCTTATGCGCACAAGAATCTGATATGGATCAAAGTACCTGGCTGATTCAAGGTCCATCTCAAGCATCCATTCAACTGTGCCAAGTGATTGCGGTAGAAAATAATAAACCTAAAGCCGTTAAAACTGCATTTCCAAGTTTTGATAGCCCATATAAAACCAAAGCCACCATTGAACGTATTATTACCTGTAAATCCAATACACAAGCTGTGCTTTGCCTCGACTTAGGCGCAAATACCAGTGTGTATGCTTTTGATAGTTTATATAGCGTCAATCACGACCAATATGAAAAAGATGCAAGCTACAGTGTGCAACTCAATGCTTGGGCCTATGAACTCGAAGCTGTCGCAGAACATGAACAGCTTGTCGTTGATGATCCTGCATCGATTAAACATCATCGTGCTTTAAACGATATCTTGGCAGCAAATAATGGTGTTGCCCCTGCAGATTTACACGAACAAATTAAAGCATGGCAACCAAAGTCTGAAGATGACAAAGCGCCAGTGACCGTCGATTTTTCTAAAATGGTTGCATACCTATATGGTGAAAATCTTGGCCAAGAAGACGAAGCATGGTTCCAAGGGCATATTGTTGGCAAAACCGCCATGCAATTTAAAGAGCAAGACTACACGCTGTATGATGTGACCTTAATCCACGAAGAAAACCAAGAAGCGGTGATTGTTCGTGTTGCAACACGAAATCCGGCGCATAAAGATTTCAATGTTGGGCAATATATTCGTGGCAACCTGTGGATACAAGCCAATATTTACGCGAAATCTGCCTAATTTGAATTCAAAAAACCTATTTCAAATAAAAAAAACCGCCTCAGTGCGGTTTTTTTTATTTCTCGCTAATCATGTGTATTCGCTGAATATTTAAATGATTGAATATTTCTTATCCACAAGCCAGTCAATATATTCTATTTTTAAATTCAAATTAAAATAACTTATCCACAATATTAAATTCAAAATAATGCTGCTAAATAAATCCATCTGCAAAGGATAAAATATAAAAATCTGATATAAATAAATAAGATAGGAAATTTATGAAACTAAATTTAGCAATTCAGTTGCTTATTTTTAAATAAACTAAATAGTTTAGTAAGTTTATGGCAGATAGTACTTTATTTAATCAAATAATTATGTTAAAAATGCGTTTAAGAAATAGTAATTAACGATAAATAGATCGGAAAGAATATCTATGAAAGTCGTGCAAGAAGAAAACTTATCGCAAGTTGACCATCACATGGAATCTCGATATCAAATCGAGCCAATGTCCTGCTTATTTTTTATGTTAGGTATGCTGATTTGTGCATACGTGTTACATACTTTTATTTTTTAATCTATTCAATAAAAAAAACCGGCATTTGCCGGTTTTTTTATGCCTTTAGGATTATGCGTTGCGTTTTGCAAAGTCATCCATAAAGTTAACCAGTGCTTGAACGCCTTCTAGCGGAACAGCATTATAAATACTTGCACGCATACCACCCACTGAACGGTGACCAGCTAAATTCAGCAAGTGGTTTTCTTCAGCTTCTTTCAAGAATTGTTTTTCCAATTCTGGATTCGCCAAAGTAAATGGTACGTTCATGATTGAACGGAATTCTTTTGCAATTGGATTTGCATAGAAATCGCTTGAATCAATATAACCATAAAGTAATTCAGCTTTTGCCATATTCGCTTTATAAATTGCGTCTACACCGCCCTGCTCAAGTAACCATTCAAAAACGAGGCCAGATAAGTACCATGCATAAGTTGAAGGTGTATTCACCATTGAACCATTTTTCGCTTGAGCTGAATATTTCAAGATACTTGGAATATCTGCTTTCGCTTGATCCAATAAATCATCACGAATAATCACCAAAGTTAAACCAGCAGGACCAATATTTTTCTGAGCACCTGCATAGATTAAACCGAACTTAGATACGTCTAATGGTGCAGATAAAATGCTCGATGAAAAATCGGCAACCAATGGTTTGTCCGTTTCAGGAATGTTGGCAAACTGAAGACCACCAATAGTTTCATTATCTGCATAATGCACATAAGCCGCATCATCAGATAAGTTCCAGGTGCTTTGATCAGTAATCGCAAGTTTACCGTCAATGGTGGTACCCGCTTCAACAACATTAATGTCGCCATAACGCTGTGCTTCTTTCAACGCTTTTTCAGACCAAATACCAGTGTGGATATAGTCTGCTTTGCTGTTTTTACCCAATAGGTTTAATGGGATCGCAGAGAATTGAAGTGATGCGCCACCTTGAAGGAATAACACTTTATAGTTGTCTGGAATATTCATCAGCTTACGAAGATCAGCTTCTGCTTTCTCTGCCACAGCGACATAGTCTTTACTACGGTGGCTCATTTCCATGATCGAAAGGCCTTTGCCTTGCCAGTCAAGCATTTCAGCTTGAGCTTTTTCTAAAACGGCAGTGGGTAATGCAGCAGGACCAGCACAGAAGTTGTACGCGCGCATGAGTTTTCCTTTCAAAGTGAAACACAATAAAATGATGGCATTTAACCATATCTGACGCGTGCTTGCAGTAGTTAAAGCTGAAAATATTCCAATGCTGTCTGACATTTGAAGTCAAATTTTCAATAAAGATCAAAATTAATTCTTATTAATTCAAATTATTAGATTTACTGATATTTTTTATCCCTTGAATTGATGCTAATTTAAGGTCTTGATGTGCGAAAATGAGGTGCGCTGCGAAGATAAAATTTATTTACACATGTATATGAAACAATACAACAACTTAGTGAATTTACCCAACTTCATCACAATGACTATAATGAACCCATCCTAGCTGTGAGTGTGTTTTTATGCCTCTACCTCGAACAGATTATTCTATAAAAATTAAACATACATTTCGTTCAGGTTTACTGCTTGGCCTTGGTTGTTTCAGTGGCTTTTTTAGCCCTACGGTACTTGCGCAAAGTATCAGTTATAGCCAAGCAGAACAAAGTCTACTCACTAGTTCTTTTAGCACTCAGGCCAACCAAGCGCTACAACAATCTGCCGAACTTCAAGCTCAGGCCATTAAAGGCCTTGGTTTACCTCGTGTGGATTTAAACGTCCGTGCCTATGCCTTTCATAATGAACTCGATATTCCTCTCGGCGCCTTAAAAAACAACTTAGAACAAACGCTGAGTAATGGCATTAATAATAAAATTGATGAAAGCTTACCGAGTGATTTGGCAGACCCATTAAAAGACAGTCTGCAACAGCCAATCCGTGATGGTGTCGGATTAATTCCAGATTCTTCCCAAGTGGTCTTAGATGATCAAGTGATCCGCCCTACCGTTTCCGTAATGATGCCGCTGTATACCGGTGGGTTAACGTCTAGCGCCAAGGAAATTGCCAATATTCAAGCCAAACGCAGCGCGATAAGCAGTGAACAACAACAAGATGTGCAACGTTTTGAATTAATCCAAGCCTACTTCAATGCTCAATTACAAAAAAAATTAGTCGAAAGCAGCCGCTTCAATTTAAATGCGATGCAACAACACTATGCCAATGCGCTCAAAATGGAACAACAGGGTTTTATTAGCAAAGGCCAGCGTATGCAATTTGAAGTGGCGAAGAATAATGCACTCAGAACTTTTCAAAATACTGAAGCGAATCTCCGCTCTAGCTTATTTAAGTTAAACAACTTAATGCAAAGCAGCCAAATTACTGATCTTACAACGCCATTATTTATCAATCAGCAACACAATCAAAATATAACCGCCTTACTAAAAAGTTATCAGGATCAGTCTAGTTTGGTGCGTAAAATGCAATTGGACAGTCAATTGGCTGGTGCTAATGTGAAAGCCCAAAGCGCAGCAAAAAAACCCAACGTCTTTGCATTTGGTGAATATAGTCTCGACGATAAACAAAACTGGATTGTTGGTGTTGCCGCTCGCTACAACTTATTTTCAGGTATTGATAAAAACAAATCCGTACAAGCTGCTGAACTTCAACGCTATGCATCTGAGTTAATGACTGAGCGTACCAAACAAGAAATTGAAAGCCTGATTTATAGCTCATTTAATGAAGTCACCAGCGCTCAACAAAGTCACCTGTTGTTGCAGCAAAACCTAAAAGCTGCTCAAGAAAATTTAAGAATTCAACAGCTTTCATTTAAAGAAGATATGGGAACAGCCACACAAGTCATTGATGCACAAAATGCATTGAACGGGCTACAAAGTGAAATGGCGCTAAATGCTTATAAATACGTGATGTCACTCGCAACACTGCTACAAAGTCACGGGAGCATTGACCAGTTCCAAAGCTATATCAATCAATCACACACCGACTATATTCGCTAAGTTTAGCCGAGGGGAAACAATATGAATCAGGAACCAACTGATCACCAAGAAGATGCCTCTGCGAATGCTGAAACATCCCAATCCAATGTCTCGAGTTCAAACGTTTCGTCTACAGCAAATACTGCTGACGATACTCAAGAAAAAGTGGCGACTAATACCGATGCAGAGACGAAAAAAAGCTCAGTGCAAAGTCGCAATAAATCTGCTTTGATCAAGCTCGTGATTGGCATTGTCTTAGTTCTGCTTCTGGCATTGATCGCATTTGGTCTATGGAAAAGTTATCAGCCTAAACAGGTTGAATTACAAGGTCGAGTAGAGGCAGAAACCATCCACATTAGTACCAAAGTACCCAGTCGTATCGAAGAAATATATGTGCATGACGGTGAAAAAGTACAAGCAGGTCAAGCACTGGTTCGTTTAACCAGCCCCGAAGTCGATGCAAAGAAACAACAGGCTTTAGCTGCTCTCCAATCTGCGCAAGCACTGCAATCCACAGCTGAACGTGGCTCTCAACAAGAAAATATTGATAGTTTATATGCCAATTGGCAAAGTCTAAAAGCACAGCAACAATTGGCGCAAACCACCTACCAACGTGGTCAAAACCTCTATAAAGAAGGTGTGATTTCACGACAACGCCGTGATGAAATGCAAGCTGCCGCAGTGTCTGCTGCGCAAATGACAGAAGCGTCTTATCAACAATATGCGCGTGCAAAACGTGGCAGTACACCGCAACAACAAAGCTCGGCAGATGCCCAAGTCAAGATTGCGCAAGCCGCGTTGGCCGAAGCAAATGCACTTGAGGCTGAAACCAAATTGTTTGCACCGTCCAATGGCACCATTTCAAAAACCTATGGCAAAGTTTCAGAATTAGTTGCGATGGGTGTGCCCGTTGTAAGCCTGATTCAAGATGATAGCTTATGGATTAGCTTAAATGTCCGTGAAGACCAGTATGCTCAAGTGTATCAACTCAAGACCATGCAAGGATTTATACCGGCGCTAAACAAATCTGCCGAGTTTAAAATTGATCACATCGAAGCCGAAGGTGAATTTGCAACGATTAAAACCACGCGGCAAACGGGCGGCTATGACATTCGTAGTTTTAAAGTCCAACTGAAACCCGCTCAGCCGATTGCTGACTTAAAAGTGGGTATGAGCGTTTTGTTTAAAATTGAAGAGCGTAAATAATGTTTAGGGGCATTCTGCGTGAGTTTCGCTATTTGATGCAGCATAAATGGGACTTGTGTATGGTCACACTTGCCCCTGCCCTTGTGATTTTGCTCTTTACCAATATGTTTGCTCAAGGCAAACCAGATCATTTACCCATCGCGATCATAGACCAAGATCAAAGCAGTTTAAGCCGTAACATTACTCATTTTGCGCAGCTGAACCATACCTTAAAAGTAGCCACCATTACACCCAGTATGGATGATGCTGAAAAGCTTTTAAATCAGACTCAAATTTGGGGCTATATTCATATTCCTGCTGGTGCAGAGCAACGACTGGTTCAAGCAAAAGATGCAGAAGTCAGCATTGCCTATAACCAAAGCTATTTTAGTGTCGGCAATAGTATTTCATCAGCCATGCTGCTAAGTACATTGCAAGCCATGGCCGATTTTAGTGGTCATCAGTATTTAGAAAATACAATTCCCTACCTCGATGCACCGACACCCAATGTCAAAATTTCACCTTTATATAATCCAGGTTTAAATTATGAGTTCTATTTAGAGCCGTACATGATTCCTGCGATTCTGCATTTATTACTGTGTTGCTGTGTCGCATTTTCGGTTGGTCAAGAAATCAAATATGGCACTGTAAATCAATGGGTGAATCCAAGTTCTATCTTTCAAGCTTTAATCGCTAAAAATCTCAGTTATGTTTTCATTTTTACCGCTTGGACATGGGCGTGGATGTTGTGGCTAATCGCGTTTCGAGGTTGGTTTGTTCAGGGTTCATTATTGCTCATTTTGCTCGGGCAATTGTTTTTTTATACAGCCTATGCCTTTATCAGCTCTACCGTAGTTTTGGCGACACGTGATCTCACCAAGTCCTTTGGTTTTATTGCGGTATATGGTGGCTCATCACTGAGTTTTGCAGGAGTGACATTGCCGCTGAATAACGCGCCGATGTTTACAAAATTCTGGGCCAATATTATTCCCTATACGCCTTATGCCAAATTACAAACAGAACAATGGGTCATTGGTAGCCCAATCTCTATTTCAATCACACCGCTTGTCACTCTGATCATTTACTGTCTGTTCTATTTGGTTCTTGCCAGCTTCTTTTTACGGAAAGTACTGAAGGAGCAAATCATATGAATAAAATCTTGTTATTTATAACAACTTTGCTCAGATACTATATTCAAAGCTTTAAAGATATTGTGAAGCACAGTTCGATTTTTACCACTTTGGTGCTTTCTGTTTTTCTTTATAGTTTTTTTTATCCCATTGCTTATCAAGCGGAACACGCAGAATCGCTCCCCATTATTGTGGTGGATGAGGAACAAAGCATACTCACCAATACGATTATTGGTGCTGTAGCCAATAGTCCCAATGTAGAAATTCGAGCTGTGACTGGTAATTTTGCGGAAGCTGAAAATATGCTCCGAAGTCAGCAAGCTGACGGGATTTTACTGTTGCCGAGTAATCTTTCAAATAGCATTCGCCGTGGTGAAACCGGTGGAATTGGTTTATATCTCAGTGCTGCAAACTTTCTAAAGACTCAAAAAATTGGCTTAGGTTTAGCCAGTTCTATGGAAAATGCCCTCGTCGAATATGCAGAAAAATTCCAGAACATATCTGATTTTAGCCCCGCTTTGTCGATTCATAAGATTCCATTATTTAATCCACTTTCAGGCTATGGCAGCTATATTTTCCCAGCGGTTGCTCCCTTAATTATTCATCAGACGATTTTATTGGGTCTGTGCATGCTTATTGCGACCTATCGACAAAACACCACATGGCGTCCAAGCTATACACAATTAGCTGGCATTTTCTTGTGTATTTTGACCATTGGAACTTTGGGGTGCTTCTATTTATTTGGTTTTACCTTTTGGCTGAATGACTATCCACGGGGTGGAAATTTTTGGGGCATGTTCATTGCTGTGCCCATCTTCCTCAGTTGTATTATTGCGATGACGCTCTATCTCGCCACCTTTCTTGACCTGCCAGAACGTGCAGGACATGTCATCGTTTTTAGTTCTATTCCGCTATTTCTACTTTCGGGAACGGCATGGCCGCATGCAGCTATGCCTGAATGGATGCAAATACTCGCTCAAGCATTACCTTCGACCCAAGGCATTCAAATGTTCCTTCAACTCAATCAGATGGGTGTACCTACAGCAATTGTCATCCCTAAATTGCTTTACCTCACAAGTATTGGACTGATTTTTTTATGTCTTGCTGTCTGGCGTTTAAAGTTTGCCAAAAGATAAAACTGTTTGTGCTGTAAGACATGTCTGGTCTCAAGCGAAATGCGTTCAAACCTATTCATCATAGACTCGAACGCTTTGTATCTAATCATGTCTCAAATTTAAATTCTTGCTGTCATCTATTAGCTGTATGCATTTGGCGTGACAGTCGATGCCTCATCCACTTGAATATCAAAATCATCTGCATCTGAAGTGATCTCAGTAACCAAATCATCTGATTCTTTTTCTGCAGCGTTTTCAAGCCAGAATCCTTTCACTTTATCGTCCCCATCATGACCTGCAAAGACCACACTCATATACAGTTCTTTTTGCGGATAATCATATTTATACACAATTGTTGTGGTCTCACCTTCTCCCAGCCGAGTATTTGCCATTCGCTGAATCACTTCCGCCTCAGCGCTAGGTTGACCTGCAGGAATCAGTTTTTTCATACGTGAAAACAGCTCTGGATCTGTCAGCATCGCATCACGAACATTTTCTTCAACCAATGCCAAAAAGGTGTCTTGATGGGGTTCGTGTAGCGCGACGAATAATTTTTCTGACTTCACACGCTGTGAACTTGTCTCACTTGGCAGGCTTGATTCGAATTTTGCAATCAAGAAATCGCCGATTTTTTCACAAGCCGTTATAGGTAAGATTAAAGTGATGATGACGACTAATTTTTTCAACACCGTACAAGCCCTCTGGTTATTATTAAAATATATAAAGTTAAAATTTAGTTCGGATAATCTGTGTGATTTATAGAACTTTCACTGATTTATCTGCCTCACAAGTATAAAGCAAACTTCTATATAAAAATGAAAAATACAGGCTCACAATTAGTTTTTCGATCTTTCTAGGCAAATCAGAGATTTTGTGAAGTGTTCATTAATAACTCAATTTTATTCGTTCTATAAATTAAACTTAATAATCAAATCGCTTATACAACTAAAAATGATAATTTATCGATCAAACAGTTTGGTTTTGATCAAAATCGTTGGCTCTATTCTCATATAAACTGCAAAATATTATCGTATTTATCTCCCAAATTGTTCAGAACTTTTTGTCATGGCGGATTCAGTCTGTCTGCAACATTTGTTCGTGGATGACTGTGGGCTTTTTTCTCCCAAATCTGACATAAGAGCTGATGTATGAAAAAGATTAAGGTGAGCCTTGCCTGGCAAATCGTGATTGCTCTCATTCTAGGTATACTTGTTGGTGCTTTCCTACACTATTCTCCTGAATATCGTGATGCTTTAGTTAATAACTTTTTGACGCCTTTGGGCTCAATTTTTATTAACCTCATTAAGATGATCGTTATTCCGCTTGTTGTGTCGATGCTTATTTTAGGTATTGCCAATACAAGTCACGGTAGTAACTTAGGTAAACTTGGTTTCAAAACAATTATTTATTTTGAAATCATTACCACCGTTGCTATTTTAGTCGGTTTAGTTGCAGCCAACGTATTCCAACCTGGTGCCGGCATTGATATGTCTGCATTGACGCAAGTCGATATTTCAAAGTATCAAGAAACAACACATGAAGTCAGTGAACATTCTCATGGTTTGATTCAAACAATACTTTCACTTATTCCATCTAACTTTTTTGCAGCTTTGACGAGTGGTCAAATGCTCCCAATCATCTTTTTCTCTGTGATGTTTGGTGTAGGTTTAGGTGCGCTTGATCAAGAAGTAAAACAACCTTTAATTAAAGTGTTGACCGCTGTTTCTGAAACGATGTTTAAAGTTACGCACATGATCATGATGTTTGCACCTATTGGTGTATTCGGCTTGATTGCTGCAACTGTTGCGAATTTCGGCTTCAGCTCACTTGTGCCACTGCTTAAACTTGCAGTTTTAGTTTATGGTGCAATCTTCTTCTTTATTTTCATTGTATTAGGTGCAGTTGCTAAATTCTGTGGCTTCAGTGTTTGGGCCATTATCAAGATCTTAAAAGATGAATTGATTCTCGCGTATTCAACTGCAAGTTCTGAAACTGTCCTCCCCCGTATTATGGAAAAAATGGAAGCTTATGGTGCCCCGAAACCGATTACCAGTTTCGTAATTCCAATTGGCTATTCATTTAACCTCGATGGTTCGACCCTATATCAAAGTATTGCGGCTATCTTTATTGCTCAGCTTTACGGGATCGATCTGACAATCACCCAACAAGTGATTCTAGTACTGACCTTGATGATTACGTCTAAAGGGATTGCAGGTGTACCTGGCGTTTCTTTCGTGGTCTTGCTAGCGACTCTCGGCAGCGTCGGTATTCCTCTTGAAGGTCTGGCATTTATTGCAGGTATTGACCGTATTTTAGATATGGCACGTACTGTACTGAATGTGATTGGTAACGCGCTTGCTGTACTGGTGATCAGTAAATGGGAAGGCCAATTTGATACTGAAAAACAAAAAAATTATGCCGCTAATCTAAAAGATGCCGCTTAATTTAATGACATAAAAAAGGACGCTTCGGCGTCCTTTTTTACAGCTTTGTTTTATTTTTTACCAAACTTTATTTATTTTTTTCGCCAAAAACTGAAATATTAAAATCTCGAATTTTGTTACTTCCTGCAGGTTTATCAAAACTTACATCATACTGTACAAGGTTTTTATTGGTATAACCGTACTCATAAGTGACCGTATATAAAGACGGTTTTTCAGTCGATTTTTCAATGTGCTTAGCCACTATATTTTTGCGTGAGTAATCTTGTTTCGGAATACCTCGTGCAAATTTACGCAGCTCTTTTTCATTCTGTTCAAACTTGGCTTTGAGTTCTGGTTCAAAGTAGGTGTACAGCTTTTCAAAATTGCCTTCACGCAACTGATCATAGGCAGCTTGGGCAACTTCAGTCTGTTCAGCACTTGGGTCTGGGATTGCATTTAAGGCTTTTTGACCAATTTGGTCACAGCCGCCAAGCCCAATAAGTGAAGCCATTGCAAAATATTTTAATTTCATATTGTACTCATCAATCTAAAATTATCTGTCTATAAAAAAGGACGCCGTAGCGCCCTCTTTTCTCAAACTTCAATTAGTCTTCTTCAGGCTCATTGAGATCTGATTCATTGTCATTTTGATCAATAATCGTTGAGTCATCGACAAGCTGCTCAGTTTCGATTGCTTCCACTTCTTCAAAAGTTTCGTCTTCTTCAACTGCTTCGATCGCAACAACACCGACCAAGATTTCGCTTTCACCTAAACGGATCAGACGAACACCTTGAGCATTACGACCTGTTTGTGCCACTTCAGACGCACGTGTACGAACCAACGTACCACCATCTGAAATTAACATTAGCTCTTTAGACGCATCAATCGCTACCGCACCAACAAGTTCACCGTTACGTTCAGATGTTTTGATTGCAATAACACCTTTACCGCCACGTTTCTTGGTTGGGAAATCATCTACTGGTGTACGTTTACCATAACCATTAGCTGAAGCACAAAGTACTTCACCGGTTTCCGGAACAACCACCAATGACACTATACGGCTAATGAGAGCTGAATCAGACGTATCTTCATCATCAGACTCTACATCCGCATCCTCAGCGTCTTCAGCTTGAGCTGCTGCACCAATGGTCACGCGCATACCACGAACACCTTTGGCAGAACGACCCATTGAACGCACGTCAGTTTCTGCAAAACGAATGGCTTTACCTTCGTTTGAGAACAACATGATTTGTTGTTCGCCGTCGGTAATGGCAACACCAATTAAGGTGTCATCACCATTGAGCTCAATCGCGCGTAGACCGTTTGAACGAACATTCGAGAATTGCTCTAACTCAACACGTTTAATCGTACCGTATTCTGTTGCCATAAATACGTAGAAGTTTTTACGAACGGCTTCCGCTTGCTGTGCAAAGTCATTGATGATTTCATCATCAAGATCAGTCGTAGATAACTCTAGACCCAATTGTTTCAACTGAATACGAAGTGCGTCAGATAAATCATCTGCACCATCTTCAGTCTCAGCAAGTGCAGCTTCTAAGCCCGCAAAATGACTATTAATCACTTCATTGGTTTGTAACTGTGCACTATTGGCTTTTACAAATGCTTTAAAGTCAGCCAAACGTTCTTTAAATTTCTTCGGCGCATCGACCACTGGTAAAATAGCGGTGATGGTTTCGTTTTCATCTAATGGCAATAAGTTCACCATCGGACGACCTTTCGCACCACGAGATGCTTGAGGCACTTCATAGACTTTCAGACGATAAACTTTACCTACATTGGTAAAGCAAAGCACTGTTGCGTGGTTTGAAGTCACGATCAAATGTTGGATGTAATCGTCTTCTTTCATTGAAGTTGCAGACTTACCACGTCCACCACGACGCTGTGCAGCGTAGTCTGACAATGGTTGAGTTTTTGCATAGCCTGATTTAGAAACAGTTAGTACCATTTGCTCTTCAGGGATTAAATCTTCACGAGAGAAGTCGATACGTGATTCCACGATATCGGTACGACGTGCATCGCCATATTGTTGAAGGATTAAAGCTAATTCTTCTTTAATCACGTTCATCAATAAGTTGAAATCGTTCAAAATTGCAGTGTATTCAGCAATTTGACCAAGAATTTCTGTATATTCAGCTTGTAACTTGTCTTGTTCTAGACCAGTTAAACGATGTAAACGAAGTTCTAAGATCGCACCTACTTGAGTTGGAGACAGACGATAAATATCACCTGTTAAACCAAATGGACGTGCTGGATCTTCGCCTTCAATTTCATCTGGACGGACAGATACCGCGCCTGCTTTTTCAAGCAATGCAACGACACCACCGCCTGCCCACTCGCCCGCTTGTAAACGTTCGCGTGCTTCGCTTGGGTTTGCAGATGTTTTGATGGTTTCAATGATCGCATCGATGTTTGCAAGTGCAACCGTCAAACCTTCTAAGATATGTCCACGTTCACGTGCTTTACGCAATTCGAACATGGTACGGCGTGTAACCACTTCCTGACGGTGACGGATAAACGCTGCAATAATATCTTTCAAGTTCATTAACTTAGGCTGACCATTATCGAGGCAGACCATGTTAATACTGAATGAATTTTCTAATTGGGTATTTTGGAATAGGTTATTTACAATCACTTCAGCGTTTTCACCACGCTTCAAGTCAATTGCAATACGCATCCCTTCTTTATCTGATTCATCACGAAGTTCAGAAATACCTTCAAGTTTTTTCTCTTTGACCAACTCAGCAATACGTTCAATGGTTTTTGCTTTGTTAACTTGATAAGGAATTTCAGTGAAGACAATCGTGCTACGGCCCGATTTTTGGTCTTCTTCAATGTGATATTTACCACGGATATGCAAACGGCCTTTACCAGTACGGTACGCATCGACAATGCCAGATTTACCATAAATGATGCCGCCTGTAGGGAAGTCTGGACCAGAAATGTGTTCCATTAACCCTTCAATGCTAATGTGCGGATCGTTGGCATAAGCAAGACATGCATTAATGACTTCTGTCATGTTATGCGGAGCCATGTTCGTTGCCATACCTACAGCAATACCAGCTACACCGTTAATCAACAAGTTAGGCACACGTGTCGGCATGACTTGTGGAATACGTTCAGAACCGTCGTAGTTGTCTTCCCACTCTACGGTATCTTTCTCAAGATCCGCTAAAAGTTCGTGGGTCAATTTACGCATACGAACTTCGGTATAACGCATTGCTGCTGCACTGTCACCATCGACAGAACCGAAGTTACCCTGACCATCAACCAATTGATAGCGTAAGCTGAAATCTTGAGCCATACGAACAATGGTTTCGTATACAGCTAAGTCACCGTGTGGGTGATATTTACCGATGACGTCACCGACTACACGGGCAGACTTTTTGTAAGCTTTGTTGTAGTCATTGCCCAATTCGTGCATTGCAAAAAGCACACGACGGTGAACAGGTTTGAGACCATCTCGGACATCTGGCAACGCACGTGACACAATCACGCTCATTGCATAATCGAGATATGAGCTCTTCAGTTCATCCTCAATGGCAATCGGTCTAATTTCCGATACGCTCATGCATACTCCTTGTTATACAAGCAGAATTCTGCCCGCATTTATATATCGTAAATCTGTAAAAATTAGTTCAAAAAATACTGAACCAATATCAAAAATCAAGTCGGACAGTATAGCATAAAAACCCTGATTTTTGTGCCAATCACCTTGCACTAGAACCATGATTTTTTGTATTTATTTTAAGCATTTTGATTTTATTTGCTGTGAAAAAAACCTCTACGAATAGAGGTTGTTTAATGTTCAAAATATTTCTTCTCGAAGCTTCAAATTTAGACCCATAAATGTGATAAAAATCACTCTTTATGATATTGCATGACCTCTAATTCTTGAGGCACATGATCATGCTGCAACCATGGGTGTGCTGTTAGAAACAAACCTAAAATAAGCGGAAATTCATAAACTTCTTCGATGAAATCTTTATAAGCCAAATCGTACAAAAATAAAAAACTGAGACTTCGACTATGCTCAACTGCATCAGAAATAAATAAGCCCAATATCACCAAGCCCAATGGCCAAATTGGTAAAGCCAAGGTTTTTAAGTTACGTGCGATTTCTTGGCGTAAATAAGGCGAAAACAGCATAAAGACGACAGGTGCAATCATGAATACCGAAATTAAACGAAAATAAGGTTTAGGCGCATCAGGGAAATAGTCACGCCCCCCAGCTAATGCTACGACCAAATAGCAACAACCACCATGCGACAGCCCACAACCAAAATTGTTTCTTTCCATCTTGCATTTCAAGTGGTCGAATATAGAAAAAAGTAAAAATCGCAAAAAACAGCAATAACAATGCTTGGACCGATTCAACTGCTGTAACAGTCATTCCATCAAATAAAGGAAAAGAGATACTTTGTAAAACAGGAAAAAGTAAACAGCAGATCATCAGCACCAATACACTGACTGGTAACTGAAAATCAAATTTCAAAGGGAGACTCCGCCTAAAGGCAACTTCAATAAAAAAGCAATGTTAACACAAAATATACAATCCTTTAAGCTTGCTTTAAGTTTAAGATTCAAACTTGAAGGATAAATTTTTATTATTTTATTTTAAATCTTTGTATTTTTTATAATTTATTAATCTCCATCCTATTACCAAGCGATTGCGCCTGCTTACTTACCATTTAAGTTTCAACATACGTTTAGCTTATGCTACAGTCGTATCTAAGACTGATAATAAGAAAATACCTCGGATGAATTTTGAAGTACTAAATTAAGAATCCCTCATCCCATTAAGCATGATCAAGAATATCTACAACGGCATTCATTCCACACAAAAAAAACGCCCCTAAACCATAAGCTTAGGAGCGTTTTGAACTGCGTTCAGAAATTAGATTTTAGATACTAATTCTGGAACTACAGTGTTCAAATCACCTACTAACCAGTAATCAGCTACTGAGTTAATTGGCGCTTCTTCGTCTTTGTTGATCGCAACGATCACTTTAGATTCTTTCATACCTGCCAAGTGCTGAATCGCACCAGAGATACCTACAGCGATGTACAAGTCAGGAGCAACGATTTTACCTGTTTGACCCACTTGCATATCGTTTGGTACGAAACCAGCATCAACAGCAGCACGAGATGCGCCTTGCGCAGCACCAAGCTTGTCCGCTAATGGATCAAGTACAGTGTGATAGTTTTCACCTGAACCAACACCACGACCGCCTGAAACAACTATACGCGCAGCTGTTAATTCTGGACGTTCAGATTTCACGATTTCTTCAGAAACGAACTTAGAAATACCAGCATCACCAGTAGATGCAACAGCTTCAACTGCAGCAGAGCCGCCTTCGCTTGCAACAGCATCAAATGCAGTACCACGAACAGTCGCAACTACAACAGACTCGCCAGACTCTACAGTTGCAATCGCGTTGCCTGCATAGATTGGACGTTTGAAAGTTTTAGGACCTTCAACAGCAATGATGTCAGTGATCATGCTTACGTCAAGTAGCGCAGCAGCACGTGGAAGTACGTTTTTACCTGTTGTTGTTGAAGCAGCAAGGATGTGAGTGTAACCCGCACCGATAGAAGCAACTAATTTAGCAACGTTTTCAGCCAATTGATTAGCATAAGCAGCGTCGTCAGCAAGTAATACTTTGCTTACACCCGCAACTTTAGCTGCTTGGTCTGCAACTGCTTGAGCGCCTGAACCAGCTACTAATACAGTGATATCACCACCGATTTTTTGCGCTGCAGCAACAACGTTAAGAGTTGCACCATTTAGTGCTTTGTTGTCGTGCTCAGCGATAACTAAAATACTCATGATTTTTATCCTTCTGTATTAGATCACTTTCGCTTCGTTTTTCAATTTATCTACAAGCTCGTCTACAGACTTCACTTGTACGCCCGCTTTACGTTCTGCAGGAGCTTCAACTTTAACAGTTTTAAGCTTAGTTGCAGGTGAAACGCCATAATCAGCAGGTGACTTAGTATCAAGCGGCTTTTTACGCGCTTTCATAATGTTTGGAAGAGCAGCATAACGTGGCTCATTCAAACGTAAGTCAGTTGTAATAATTGCTGGAAGTGCAAGTTCAACAGTTTGTAAACCACCATCGATTTCACGAGTCACTTGTACTTTATCGCCTTCAACTTTCACTTCAGAAGCGAAAGTACCTTGGCCAGCACCTAAAAGCGCGCCAAGCATCTGACCAACTTGGTTAGAGTCATCATCAATTGCTTGTTTACCAAGAAGGATCAATTGAGGTTGTTCAGCGTCTACAACACCTTTTAGGATTTTTGCAACTTCAAGTGCACCTAACTGGCTGTCGTCAGCTTCAACAAGGATACCGCGGTCTGCACCAAGCGCCATAGAAGAACGGATTTGTTCTTGAGCTTCTTTAGGACCAATAGAAACAACAACGATTTCTGAAACAGTTCCTTTTTCTTTTAAACGAACCGCTTCTTCCACTGCGATTTCACAGAACGGGTTAATTGACATTTTAACGTTCGTTAAGTCAACACCACTGTTGTCCGGCTTAACGCGAACTTTAACGTTGGCATCAACCACACGTTTTACAGCAACAAGAGCCTTCATGTAATCCTCGGCTGTTTTAGCAAATGTAAATGTTGAGAAAAGTTATATTAACTCTTCACTTTAAATTTTTTAGGTGCCCTATCTTGCAATGTGTACGGCATTTCGGTCAAGTCACAATTATCGAAAGACCTGTAAAAAAGCGTAATTTCCTTGAACTTATCGTTCACATTTTTTAAAGAATGGTTCAGTTATCCAAAAAAACGCATTATTCAGTTATTTCTTAAGCATTGATTTTTATTATTTTTTTACTTGATTTAGCTCATCAAAAGATCTGATTTAATATCAATTTTCGATCAATCTTTCTGAAATAGAGCTTTCCCTCTACACATTCGGCAACATATCTAAACTTGTCATTTAAGATAGAAGCATAATGAATTTAGTGCTGATTTCACTTTTCTGAAGCTAATTGGCGTGTTTTTCTCCATTTATCATTCTTAATATCTGTCAAAAGTCAGCACATATAAAAAACCTTCGCTTTCACGAAGGTTTTAGTTAAGGCATTTATTTCTATTTACATTTGCTGTTTTTAATTGGCAATTAACCACGTCGCAGCAAGAGCCAATAAACCGCCTGATGTACCATCGATCCACTTTTGTTTGCGTTCATCAATTTCAGTTTTTTGTGTAATACGTGCAAAGACCACACTTAAACTACAATACACCACAAAAATCAGCCCAATAAAAATGAAGGACAAAATCAAACCTTGACTCACGGTATTCGCTGATTTATCGATAAATTGCGGCAAAATTGCAAAATATATCAACATTCCTTTCGGGTTCAGTAAAGCCGTAAAAAAGCCTTTTTTAATCGGGTTGGACGCTGACTTTTTCTCAATACTTAATTTTTTACTGCTAAATACTGAACGCAGCAAATGCGTCGCCAAATATAAAAGATAAGCAATCCCCAACCAGCGGATTGTTTCAAACAGTAGTGGAAATGACACGATAATCGCAGCAATACCCAATGCCACCAAAATCGAGTGAACCAAGTAACCTGAACACACACCTACTGTAGCCATCATGCCTGCTTTTGCATCCTTACCCATCACTTGTGACAGGATAAAAAGCATATCGGGTCCTGGTGTGAAAATAAGGGGAATTACCGTTAAGGCAAATAAAGCAAATACAGACATTTCAATTTTCCCTTTCTATGTCCTGAAAGTGAAATTAGTATGTTTGAATCGCTTTAAAATAGGATATCAAATATTCTATAATAGATATTATTTTTAGAATTATATTCTATTTTATGAAGACATCTTCTAAGTCAATTCTAGTTAAACTGGATCGTATTGATAAAAATATCATTCGCGCACTTCAAAATAATGGTCGTATGCAAAATAATGACTTAGCCAAGGAAATTGGACTCTCTCCTTCTTCTTGTTTACGTCGGGTCAAATTACTCGAAGAAGCAGGTGTGATTCAGAATTACACCACCGTGGTCGATCCACAAAAGATTGGCTTTCAATTAATTTTGTTCTCTCGTATTTGGTTAACTGGGCAAGATGCTGAAACCATCGATACCTTTATCGAAGCTATGAAAGAACTTCCTCAAGTCATGGAGTGCTACATTATTTTGGGTGAGTGCGATGCAATGCTAAAAGTAGTGGTGCCTGACCTAGAAAGTTACCGCAAATTTCAGTCTACTCACTTAACCAAGAAAAATGGCATCACCAGTGTAAAGACTGATTTACCAAGCCAAATCATCAAACAAAGCTTCCAGTTACCGTTAGAAGATTTATAAACAGAAATTGGTCTGCCAAGGAACAACTCAAGCATCAGAAACGACGAGGCTGATACTACAAGCTTGCCAATGTAGTGACGGATTACCTTCACAGCCTCGAATGCAAATACTTAGCTATGCGGTATTTCATTATATTTTAAGCAAAGAAAAATAATGATTTGCGGCAATTGAATAGGAAATATCTAGGAGGTCTTTGAGCTCAATTGCTCAAGTAGGAAAACCATTGATTGGATTGACAGGCTCTCGCTATCAAAACTGAGCGAATTGATTACTGAACAGCAAAATGGGTTTACATTTAGAGATTTTGTTTAGCATCATAAGTTTTGCAAAGACGTCCACTAGCTTATCTCAAATGTTTATTTGAAAGCTTAAAACCAAACGAGGTAGACACTTTAACGCTCTGCTCATAAACATCACAACATGTCATGGTGCGGGTGATATAAGGGCTAAACATCCAAAACCAATGAAGATAGCCCATGAGTTGTTTATTTGACCAATGGTTTAGGCTGGCTGATTTTCCAAAAAGTCACGATGGATGTGGCTTAGGTCAATAAGTTCATACTTTGCCAAATCAAAAATACGCCAAATGGTGAGGGCATCTTCTTTACTGTCAAATTTAGCAGTTGCTTTATTGGTAAGCTGCCATTGTTTATCCGAAATCCAAATAAAGTATTGGCCCGTCGCAGCATTAAACGCCTGAACTTTACCATCGGCATTAATCCCTTGAAGCTGTGAACCTTCTGGTAATACAGCTTCTATTTCAGGCAAACCAATTTCAACAAAGTGTTTGATTTGGCGTAAGCCGTATCCTGCAAAAATTTCTTTTTGCTGACCATTTAACTGGTCATATTTTTCTTGAATATCTGAAATCATGGTATGGCCTATATATTTTTTTAACGGTACAGCAATTTAGTAAATGGCGAATTTCACTTCAGCACTTACGTCAATTCAATAATGGACAATTTTTATACCCGATAATTTGAATTTTTATAATGCGACAATAGTTCAAAATGTCGGTCAATTTTACCAATATTTTTTCACATCCTTATTTAACTTTCATGAAGCAGACCACTTTAGGATGCAAAATGTGAAATCTAACCTATAAATTTAAGCAATATTTAGACCACCACGAGCCAAAGTCGTATTTGCAATTGTTACGAATCTTTATGCTGCGCCCGTGGATGGGCTTGATCATAAACTTGTGCCAATCGATCAAAATCCACATGGGTATAAATTTGCGTGGTGGTTAAATTACTATGCCCCAACATTTCTTGTACAGCACGCAAGTCACCACTATTGGACAACATATGACTGGCGAAGCAATGACGCAATAAGTGCGGATGTAAATCGACATTTACACCTGCACGTCGAGCTTGAAATTTAACCCGATTTTCAATTTGTCTTACCCCCAGTGGATTACCTTTTTGAGTGATAAAAACTTGGGCTTCTGGGACAAAATCACCATGCCATGCAGGATATAATTGCAACCAATGCATCACAGCCTCTTTGGCTTTAGAACCAAAAGGTACAATGCGGGTTTTATTCCCTTTACCCGTAATACGTAACAGTTGGCGATTAAAATCAATATCTCGAATGGTTAAGCCCTGCACTTCAGCCAAACGTAAACCACTTGAATATAGCAGCTCCAAAATCGCTTTATCACGTATCCAAAGCTGCCGTTGAATTTCACTTTCTGGCTCAGGCTGTTCCATGATTTGTTTAATGGTTTCAATATCGACCAATCCAGGTAAAGGACGTGATTGGCGTTTGAGCTGAAAATCATCTGCAGGATTAAAATTGAGATAATCTCCTTGTTCTGCCCATTTCATAAATTGGCGTATCGAAGATAACATGCGCTGCAAACTACTTGGACTGAGCTGAAACTGTTCCACTTTATAAGCGACAAATTCACGCAGATCTGACTTTTCGACATCATGCAGTGGCAAGTTGCGTATTGTACAAAATTGGAGAAAATCACTGACATCACGCTCATACGCTTGCAATGTATGTTTAGACTGATTTTGAATTTCACGTTCCTTCAACCACATAGTCAGTAGTTGAGTCTGATCCATCGTCATCTGTCTTCTCCCATTTCAACATGTGCTTTAGCGTTGCAGTACGTTCACTAAAGCGATTTTACATATCTATTTTATGAAAAGAGTCTAGCAAAGAACCCCTTAGGCTTACCATCAACACGTTGGTAAAAAGCTTGCGTTTCATTAAGCAAATACCCTTCTACACCATCGACACTGTGCGGATTGACATGGATCAGATCCACTGGGCATTGCTCTTTTAAACTATCCTGTGTGATACGACCAATTTTACTGTGCAATTCTTGAATTTGTTGTTCAGATAATCCTGCTTCTAAATCTAATCCGATCAACAAAGTCGGTGAATCATCTCGAGCTTGATTCAGCATTTGCGCTAAATAAGCAGCTTTTACCACACGCTCTGTGCCGAAAAAAATGCTTAATTGATCAATCATAAACTGCGGATATTCCGCCGGCTGACCAATTAAAACTTCCGTATCTTCCGTAACTTCATAGTTTTCTGAGGGCTGAATATACTGCCCGTTCAGCAAATGTTGAATTTCTTCTGGTACAAAGTCCTTCGTCGCATCAGGTGATTGTGGATTCAATACAAGCCTTGCTCCTAAAGTCATTTCAAATAATGCCTTGGTTGGTAGTCGGATATACGACTCCTCTTCAGATATTGCTAAACGCATTTTTTCCAAGGACGTAAAAAATGGAATGACGCAATCATATGTTTCATCTTCCCATGATTTCAATTGAATACGGTCGCCTTCATCCAAGATCAAATCTTCGGCAATACGTGAATCACGTCCCCCTGTTGTTCCCACACAATACACATTGGCTGCCAATAACTGAGCTAAAAATTCGGGTCGATACGCGGGTTCATGTAAGGCTTTATGAAAAAGTTGTTCTAAGATTTCTTCTTTTATTTCTTCGTTTATTTGTTCCATGTTGATTCCAATCCAATTGAATTATAATTTTTTATTCACTTTTTATTTTATGAAAAAAGCCCTGAATGAATCAGGGCTTTGATTTTAACCTTGGAAGTAACTTAAATCTAAGCGTCCTTCGTAAACTGTTGCAGTTGGTCCCGTCATCCAAACCACACCACCTTCTTGCCACTCAATCTGTAGCTTACCACCTGCCAACTCAATTTCGACCGAATTGGATAATAAACCACGACGCATACCTGAAACTGCCGCTGCACAAGCACCTGTACCACAGGCCATAGTCTCACCGACACCACGTTCAAATACACGTAAGCGTGCATGTTTCTCATCTACGATTTGCATGAAGCCAGCATTTACACGCTGTGGAAAACGTTCATGCGATTCGACTTGTGGACCAATTTTAGCGACGTCTGCGGTAATAACATCAGGAACGATTGTTACTGCATGCGGATTACCCATACTCACTACATCAATGGTGAGCTGTTCATTATTCGCCAATGCAATGTCGTATAAGTTTTCAGGCTCTTCCGCAATGAATGGAATTTCATGCGGCAAAAAGCGTGGATAACCCATGTTGACACGCACCCAACCATTTGCACCCAATTCAGGCTCTACGATACCTGACTTGGTTTGTACTTTGATTTTGGTTTTGCTGGTCAACTTACGTTCATGCACAAAGCGCGCAAAACAACGTACGCCATTTCCGCATTGTTCAACTTCCGAACCATCTGCATTAAAAATACGGTATTTAAAATCGACATTGGGTAAATCAGGTGGTTCTACAATCAAAAGCTGATCAAAACCAATACCAAAATGACGGTCGGCCAAACGCTGAATCGTCACTGTATCTAAATAAGCCCGTTGGCTAATCAGATCGACCACCATAAAGTCATTGCCAAGGCCATGCATTTTGGTAAATTCTAATAACATCTCGAATTTCTCCTTAAGGCAATAAACGTTCACGTTCCCATAATGATTCGATGGTTTCACGCTCACGAATCAAATGAGACTGATCACCGTCAACCATTACTTCAGCAGCACGTCCGCGGCTGTTGTAGTTTGAGCTCATGACAAAACCATAAGCACCCGCACCCAATACTGCAAGCACGTCATTTTCTTGAATCGCCAACTGACGTTGCTTACCGAGGAAATCACCGGTTTCGCAAATCGCACCAACAACATCCCAGTCTTTCTTTTCTGTATCTGTACGAGGTGTTACTTCCTGAATATCCATCCATGCTTCATATAAAGCGGGACGGATTAAGTCATTCATTGCAGCATCAATAATCGCAAAATTACGATGATTGGTCGGTTTGAGTAAATCAACTTTGGTTAACAACACACCTGCATTTGCAGAAATACTACGCCCCGGTTCCATATACACCTTAAGGCCTAATTTTTCTAAAGCCGGACGCATTGCCTGAGCATATTCTTCAACAGTTGGTGGAACTTCGTCTTTGTAAGTCACACCTAAACCACCACCGATATCGATGTGTTTTAGCTGAATCCCCATCTCTTTCAATTGATTGATCATCACAATGACACGCTCAAGTGCATCAACAAAAGGCTGAGTTTCAGTCAACTGTGAACCGATATGGCAATCAATCCCGATAATCTCAAGATTTGGCAATGTCGCCGCATAGGCATAGGTGTCAAAAACGCTGTCTGAAGGAATACCGAATTTATTTTCTTTTAAACCCGTAGAGATATAAGGATGCGTTTTAGCATCCACATCTGGATTTACACGCAATGAAATCGGTGCTTTCTTACCCATTGCCGCAGCAACTTTTTGGATTCGATCTAGCTCTGCATGTGATTCAACGTTAAAACATGCAATACCCACGTCCAACGCTTTTTGGATATCGGCTTCAGTTTTACCCAAACCAGAGAATACAATTTTAGAAGCTTCACCACCGGCTTTTAACACACGTGCGAGTTCACCACCCGTCACGATATCAAAACCAGCGCCCTGCTTGGCAAGTACGTTTAACACCGCAAGATTAGAGTTTGACTTTACCGCAAAACAAATTTGATGGTCGATAAAGCTAAATGCACGATCCATATCTGAATAATGCTTTTCAAAAGTAGCTTTTGAATAAACATAAAGCGGTGTGCCATATTGCTGTGCAAGCTGTTGTAAAGAACATTGCTCTGCATGCAATACCCCATTCGTACGGGTGAAACTCATGAAAGTATCCTTTCTATAAAAGCATTAAGGTGTAGGGTTAGAATTTGAAGATTCCGATTCAGTTGCAACAGGAGCCGCTTGTTTTTCCTGCTTTTGCTGTGCAGGCGTATCTAGATAAATCAGATATTTTGCGCGCTTATCTGCATTTGCATCTGAAGGTAAATGCAATGCACCAGACTGACCACAAGCGGTCAGCAGCACAGCACTTGCTAATACAATAATTTTATAATTCATAAAACGATACATAAACGTACCTAATGAAAAGATTTTTCCGAGTATAACGTGATCAACCCGCGGATAAAAGAAAAGCCCTGTAATTCCAAGTGAGCTTTTTGCCATTCTGCACTAAATTTAAGCAAAATTTGATGGTGCTGTTTTCAATCCTTATTTGTCTTTATTTCTAGCTCGATCAGGCTATTGATTTCACTGAAATAGCATATCAATTTGAATGCTGTTTAATACAAATCGAAACGCTAATAAACAGTCTGTTTTAACTTAAAATAAGTCCATATCCAAATAAAAAAACTGCCCTCTCAGGAGCAGCTTTTTATGTTTTTACATCAGTTCAAAAATGTAAATTAATGGTGCTTTTTCTTATAAAAACCGAAATAGCCAATAATCAATATGATGAACCAAATCGGGCTCACCATGAGCGCTTTCATGGTATCGGCTTCTAGCGACAAGACATAAATCATGCCGATGAAGAAGATAATCACGAGCCAACAGGTATATAAACCACCCGGTAGTTTAAAGGTTGATTTCGCATGCAACTCAGGACGAGTTTTATAGTAAACGATATAACTCCAGATAATCATGAGCCATACGCAGATAAATAAAATCGTCGACAGTGTAGTTGCTAAAGTGAAGGCTTCAACCGTGTTCGGTACGAAATACTGTAATGCCGCACCCAACAGTAAACAAACTGCCGAGAAATACAACGCATTTGCCGGAACTGCACGTGAGTTTAGACGGCCAAACGCTTTTGGACCTTGCTCTTCACGAGATAAACCAAACAACATACGTGAAGTCGAGAACACACCACTATTCATCGATGACATAACTGATGACAACACAACCAAGTTCATAATAATCGCAGCAGCAGCAATACCGGCTTGGCTAAACAAGTTCACGAATGGTGAAATGCTTGGGTCAATGGCATTCCATGGCGTAACGGACATCACAATCACAAGTGCCAGCACATAGAAAATAATGATACGAATCGGAATCGAGTTCACAGCTTTAGGCAAGTTGTGTTCTGGATCTTTGGTTTCTGCTGCCGTAGTACCCACGAGTTCTACGCCGACAAAGGCAAAAATGGCGATTTGGAAACCTGCCAAGAAGCCAGTTACTCCTGTTGGGAATAGACCACCATGTGACCATAAATGTGTGAATGATGCGATTTCACCTGTCGATGAGGTAAAACCGGTAAAGATCATCCAAAGACCGACACCAATGAGCACCACGATTGCAATAATCTTAATCAGTGCAAACCAAAACTCTAATTCACCAAAAAGTTTAACCGTAACAAGGTTTAAACCCATGATAAAAACAATGGCGGCAACACTGATCATCACCCCTTCTTCGGGCGAGAACGGGTTACCTCCATTAAAGAATTGCAGGTAATAAATGATGGCCGATAAATCAGCAATCCCTATAGTGATCCAGCACAGCCAATAGGTCCAACCCACAAAATAACCTGCCCACGGGCCGATTAAGTCGGTTGCAAAATCGATAAAAGATTTATATTCAAGATTTGATAGTAATAACTCGCCTAATGCACGCATGACGAGGAAAACCATAAAACCAATAATCATATAGATAATAAGGATGGACGGACCAGCTAAACTGATGGTCTTTCCTGACCCCATAAATAAACCTGTACCAATCGCACCACCAATCGCAATCAATTGCAGGTGTCGGTTGGACAAGCTTCGTTTCAAATCGCCGCTATCAGCGTGCGATCCATGAATTTCATTTGACATTATTTAATTCAACTTCGCGTTCCAATTGCGACAAATTAACGTAAAAATTTCAGAAAATACAAAATTATTTTTCATCATCTATATTTTCGGATTAAGTGACAAAGTTAATTTATTTTTCTTATATATAAAAATCTTAGCGCCAGTTCACATTTTAAAGCGACCAATAAAACAACAATTTACTTGTAATAACTTAAATTTTATGCAAAAAATATTTTACCAACGATAAAAAATTATGCCAAAAATCATGGAAGTTTCTAACAATGGCATATCAATTGCTACAGATATCAAAAATGTAGCATTCACTCACTCTGGGCCGATAAGAAGAAGATACTATGCAAGAAATTCAAAATATCATGGAAACACTCAGTGGATGGGTCTGGGGCCCATACATGTTGGTCCTCATTGTCGGAACAGGTGTATTCCTCACCTTCCGATTACTTTTCTGGCAATTTCGCATGTTGCCTTTCGCATTCAAACAAGTCTTTGGCAAACATCCTAAAGTAGATCATCATGATGGGGACATTTCTCATTTCGCCGCACTCATGACTGCACTTTCTGCCACCATTGGTACAGGTAATATTGCTGGTGTAGCCACCGCTTGTGTACTCGGTGGACCAGGCGCAGTGTTTTGGATGTGGATGACCGCACTCTTTGGTATGGCAACCAAATATGGTGAAGGTGTACTCGCTGTAAAGTTTCGTCATAAAAATGAAAATGGTGAAATGAACGGTGGTCCGATGTATTACATCGAACGTGGACTTGGGCCTAAGTGGAAATGGTTGGCAGTGGTATTTGCCCTATTTGGTACTTTGGCATCCTTTGGTATTGGTAGTTCAGTACAGTCCAATACTGTCGCGCTTGCTGTGGAAAATAGCTTAGGGATCAGCACACTCACCACGGCTATAGTCATCACCATATTCTCTGCTCTCGTTATTTTAGGCGGCATCAAATCCATTTCTAAAGCCTCTTCATTTATTGTTCCAATCATGGCGGTAGGTTATGTATTGGGTGGCTTAATCATTATTTTCAACAACCTTGAATTAGTTGTGCCTGCACTAAAAATGATCTTTAGCTATGCATTTACGGGCGAAGCTGCTGCAGGTGGTGCGATTGGTGCTGCGATTCGTTATGGTGTAGCACGTGGTGTATTCTCTAACGAAGCAGGCATGGGCTCTGCACCTATTGCCGCTGCGGCCGCAAAAACTGACCATCCAGCACGTCAAGGTCTTGTCTCTATGACAGGTACGTTCTTAGACACCATCATTGTTTGCTCAATTACAGGTATCGTACTTGTGATGGGCTTCATCATGGCGGGACAAAGCTTTGGTGATCAAACTGGTGCTGTATTGACGATTAGTGTTTTTGACAAACTACTTCCGGGCTTCGGTGGTTGGGTCGTAACTTTCGGTATTATTTTCTTCGCTTATTCAACCATTCTGGGTTGGAGCTATTATGGTGAAAAATGCTGTACATACCTCTTAGGTGAAAAGTCAGTACTGATTTATCGCTTAATTTACATCGCATCAGTCTTTGTCGGCTGTGTCGTAACACTCGATCTCGTTTGGTTATTTGCCGATACCTTTAACGGTTTGATGGCTGCACCAAACTGTATTGCACTGTTATTGCTCTCAGGCATCATTGTAAAAGAATCGAAAGATTTTATTGAACGTCGTAAATCAGGTGAATTGTACTAATCCCCTGCTAAACAAAAAGCCACGTGAATTCACGTGGCTTTTTTATTCGGACTGAAAATCGATATTTACTTATTGAATCGTACCAATTTGACCATCATCAAATTTGTCGTTTTTCGTGTTGCTTTTATTGGCCGCTTCATCTTTTGGATCTGATTCAGCATCTTCAATAAAGCCTTCACCAAATTGGTCACCAAACTCATTTTCAGCATATTCAGAATCTACAGCACTGGCTTCCATCAGATCAGCTTCGATTTCTAGGGCAATTTCCAAGGATAAAGAAAAGAACAATACCCCCTGAATTTTCATGTTCCCTTGTTCATCTTCAAGGTATTCACTGAGAGTTTTATATGCAGGGCTGCTTTCATCAAAAGGTACGTCAAGGTATAAATCACCTGTATAGCTATCGATCAAAGACTCACCTTCTAGCCCCATACAAGGGAAATAGTCGAGATTTTGCAGGTCAAACCAGTGCATAACGTCATTACGTACCGTATTTTTCTCAGGATGTTGATGATCATATTCTTCAAAATGCACAAATAACACATCACGATTTTTTTCACGTGCAATGGCATCGATATGTCGTAATAGTTCAGTCATGTGGTGACCCATTTCAAAAAATATAATGCGCTATTATAAAGTGCTTACTATATAAAAGTGCAGCTATTGAAAATAAAACGACATCAATTGACCTTCAACAGTCATTTCATGCGATAAAAACTTGGTTTTTCGATGTATTCACCGCTATGCTGTGACTCAATTTGAGTTTGTGCACAGTAAATATTATGGCGAAAGCAAAAAGTGTCTATCGATGTGAACAATGTGGTGCTGATCATCCCAAATGGGCCGGTCAATGTACCGAATGTGGTGAATGGAATTCATTAGTCGAAGTCAATATTGCACCCGCCGTTACACACCGTGCACAGCCTAAAATGGGCGGTGGCTATGCAGGACAAGCTGCTGCTGTGACCACCTTAAATCAAGTTTCAGTTTCGCATGAAACCCGAATGGCAACAGGTATTGGTGAATTTGACCGTGTCCTCGGCGGTGGACTAGTCACAGGTTCAGTAGTGCTGATTGGTGGTGACCCCGGCATTGGTAAATCCACTATTTTGCTACAAACTGCAACCTATATGGCGGCGAGTAAAAGTTCTGCCTTATATGTCACTGGTGAGGAATCCTTGTCTCAGGTGGCGCTACGTGCCCAGCGCCTAGATTTGCCGACCGATCAACTTAAAGTCATGGCAGAAACCTGTGTCGAGCGTATTTGCGAAGTATTGGCACATGAACGCCCTGCCGTGGCCATTTTAGATTCGATCCAAACCCTATACACCGAAACACTCCAGTCTGCGCCGGGCGGTGTTTCCCAAATTCGTGAATCGGCTGCACTCCTGACCCGCTTTGCCAAAAATAGTGGCACTGCACTGTTTATTGTCGGTCACGTAACAAAAGAAGGTTCTTTGGCAGGCCCTCGCGTGCTTGAGCACATGGTCGATTGTGTTTTGTATTTTGAAGGTCAGTCTGACTCTCGCTTCCGTATGATTCGTGCGGTGAAAAACCGTTTTGGTGCGGTCAACGAGCTTGGGGTATTTGGCATGACTGATAAAGGTCTGCGTGAAGTATCAAACCCATCCGCTATTTTCCTTAGTCGTTATGATGAAGCCATTCCGGGTTCCATTGTCATGATTAGCCGTGAAGGTACACGCCCACTTTTGGTTGAAGTTCAGGCTTTGGTAGATGATGCGCACGGACAACCTCGGCGCGTGGCCTTAGGTTTAGAACAAAACCGTTTAAACATGCTTTTAGCCGTTATGCACCGTCATGGTGGCGTACAAACCGCAGGACAAGATGTCTATGTCAATGTCGTGGGTGGTTTAAAAATCACAGAAACCGGTTCTGACCTTGCGGTACTTTTAGCCTGCGCCTCTAGCTTAAGAGCTAAAGCCCTGCCACAGCATTTGGCGGTATTTGGCGAAGTTGGACTTTCAGGCGAAATCCGTCCTGTACCCAATGGACAGGAACGACTCAAAGAAGCCATTAAGCATGGCTTCAAAACCATTATTTTACCGCGTGGGAATGCACCGCAAAAACCAATTTCAGGTGTAGAGATTATTTCTGTCGCACGTTTACATGAGGCATTGAGTCAGGCAATTACGCTGACCGATGAGTCTTAGTCACGTTGAATAGTTTATTTTGAATGAATTTTCAATTTTTTACCGATGTTCTATTGAAATTCAGTACAAATGGCGGCATAACTAGATGGCTATTTTAACTTTATATAGATATAGGAAAATTTGATGGAAGTTCGACAGCGTGGTTTGATGACTGCTCTTTTAACAGCAGCCCTTTTGGTAGCGCCGATTGCAGAAGCGAAACGTGCCGGTGGTGGTAAAAGCCATGGTATGAGCCGTCAAGCTGCTCCAACTCAGTCTTATCAGCAACCTCGTCAATCTGCTCCTGTTCAACAGCCTGCAACTGCTGGCGCTCCAGCTAAATCTGGCTCGAATGTGGGCGGAATGGTTGCAGCTGGTGTGGCTGGTGCTGCAATTGGTGCAGTCGCTGCAAATGCGATGGCCGATGACAATAACGGTCAAGCAGCTTCTGAAGCGCAAGCTCAACAACAGGAAGAGAAAGGTGGTATTCCAGGCTGGATCTGGATTTTACTTGCCGCTGCTGTTGCCTTCTTCATTTTCCGTAAGATGGGCGCAAAAAAAAAACTAGCCACTAACAATCCGTATGCGCCAAACAGCGGTGCAAACAATGCACCGTTTGGCCAACAAAATGCTGCACCTCGTGCAGGCAATGACAATGCGAATATTTTTGGTAATTCTGTAGGCGGTAATTCAGCAGCTTCAAATGCTCCATTTGGTGCAGCTGCTGCAACGAACGCGCCTTTTGGTGCTGCCTATACCAACAGCGGCAATCAATTGCCTGATGGTACAGAACCAGCAACATTTTTACGTGTTGCACGTCAGCGTTTTAACCACATTCAATCGATGAATACTGCAAGCAACATTTCTGAAATTCAGCGTTACTTAACGCCTGACCTTTACCAGTCTATGTATAACGACATTATGGCGAATAAAGATGAAGACGTTGCTGAGTTTTCTAACTTAAATGCTATGGTGGTCGATTCTGCTAACGAAAATGGTCAATACGTTGTAAGTGTGCGTTTTACAGGTACGGTAAGTGAAGACTTAAATAGCCTGCCACAGCCATTTGCTGAAGTATGGCATTTTGTTAAACCTGTGGGTTCTGATCAAGACTGGTTAGTTGCAGGCATTCAACAAGAGCAATAATGTAGAGAATTAAGCATTCTTGCATTCTAAAATAGCGACTCCGGTCGCTATTTTTTCGCCTTTAATTCTCCTCATTTAAATCCATTTCTACTCAGCATGCTGAAAAATCAATAATTTTGTGAATACATTATTCTAATTATTAATAATAATTGTTGTCATTTAGATTAACTTTAATACAATTTCCAAGCGCTTAAGTATTTTATGAATAGCTCACCACCTGAGGCACTCGTGACCCCCCTCACATCTGCGCTGCCTAAAACGCGTAAAGACACCCCCTCTCTTTTGACCTATCGCTTGATGATTTTCTATCGCTTTGCCCTCGCTTTAGTGGGCGGATATGTTGTCGCGATGCTCTCTGCCATCGTGATCGCAGATGTGTTTAGCGAAGACCGTGGAAGTGCAGCCATGAGTGCAACTTTAATTGCGTTTATCCTGTGGAGCTGTGCATTTATTTGGGTCTTTATGGTGAATAAAACCCTCAAAGCAACTTTAGGCATTGTGATCCCTGCGGTGTGTTTGTATGCCATTTACATGATGATGGGAAGCTAAAATGCGTGTTGATGCAAAAGTAGAGGGACCGCGCCAGTCCATGTCTTGGCTGCATACATGGGCTAGCCTAATCTTAGGTTGGTTGCTGTATGCTATTTTCCTGACCGGAACCCTGAGCTTCTTTAAAAATGAAATCAATGTCTGGATGACTCCTGAGCTGCATCAATCTGTTCCAGCCAGTTCACAAGTCCAACAAACTGAAGTCGCACTGAATTATTTACAGCAAAATCATCCGAATGCAGGTGCTTGGAATATTTTGCTGCCGAATACGCGTCAAAATGCCACATTAATTACCGTTCGTGAACAAGGTGAAGACCCTCGCGCACGCCGTGGCGGTAAACAAATCTACATTGATAGTGCTACAGGTGAAGTGCTTGAGCCGCGCGATACACGTGGTGGTAATTTTCTCTATCGTTTCCATTTTGAACTATATGGCATGCCACGTATGTGGACGCGATGGTTTATCGGGATAGCCACACTGTTGATGTTAGTTGCCATCATTAGTGGTGTGATTACTCATAAAAAAATCTTTAAAGATTTCTTTACCTTCCGTTCAGGCAAAGGACAACGTTCTTGGCTCGATGCACATAATGCTACAGCAGTATTTGCGCTTCCCTTCCACATCATGATCACCTTTAGTGGCCTGTTGCTGCTGTTATTTACGATCATGCCTTGGGGGATTGAACGTATTTATGAAAACCGGGGACAATTTTTACAAGAACAAAATCGTGCCTTGGTTCAAGAAAATAAACCTGAAGGACGTGAATCTGCTCAAGGACGCGAAGAACGTGGCGAACGCCCACAGCAAGCCCGTGCCAATTCTGCACAAAACCAAGGCGAAAATCGTGCTGAGGGCCGTGGTGAAGGTCGAGGAGATCGTCGCTCTAAACGTGAAGAGCAACCTATCGTTGCTGCGCCGTTGACCAACTTAGCGCCAATCGTGACCGCAGTTCAGGCTGAATGGAAAACTAATCCTATTAGTACCGTTAGCATCATTGCACCGAATACAGACCAAGCTAAAATTGAGCTACGCGCCTTACATGGTGAAAGTGTTGCATATCGAAATGTCTATGCAAGTAAACAATTTGATGGCGTAACAGGCAAAGACTTAACTGACGAAAGTGCCAAGTTAAAGCATCCTTCTGTACCGATGGGTATTTACAATGTAGTGACCACGCTACATGAAGCACGCGGTGTAGATTTAGCACTACGTTGGCTGCTGTTTATTTCAGGGATTGTAGGCACCCTGATGGTCGCTACAGGTCTCATTCTGTGGTGTGTAAAACGTGCACCGCAACAACAAAAACAAGGCTTTAAATCATTTGGCTACCGCACGGTTGAAGTGACCAATATTGCAGCGATTATTGGTTTACCCATTGCCTGTGCAGCATTTTTCTATGCCAACCGTTTTATTCCCGCACAGCTTGAAAACCGTTCGGAATTAGAAATTCGTAGTTTCTTTATTGTTTGGCTCCTGACGCTCGTTTATGCGATTTTCCGTACGCACCGTCAAGCGTGGCTAGAACTTTTAGCTTTTGCCACAGCAATTTTTGCCTTACTGCCGATTGTAAACTTCATGCCTGGTGGTCAAGCGCTTTGGAATACCATGGCAAATGGCCAATGGATGATTGCATCCTTTGATCTTGCAATGTGGCTTTTGGCTATCTTGTTTGCCTATTCATTTTACAAAGTGAAAAAGCATAAAGGGCTGCCTGTTAAAAAAGCACGTGGCACAAAGGAGGTTGAAGCATGATGTTCTTTCTCCTGATTTGGGCACTGAGTAGCTTAGGTTTTTTTGCCTTGGCATGCAGCATGTCTAAACATCAAAAGCAGTTCTACAAAAAAGAACTAAGTGTGGGCCAAACACGCTTAGCCACGTTAGTCGGCTGGGCGCTATTGATTATTGCCTTGATAATTTGCCTCTCTCTTGGAACGCCGAGCAATAACATCAGTTATTGGTTTGGCGCGCTGACTATTGCGGCTTTATTTGTCGGGCTATGTATTAGTTATATCGCTGAATATTTTTGGAAAATTATTGGTGCATTAGTTGTCATATTTGTATTGTCAGCTGTGTTATTGAAATTTTAATTCTTTAGACAACGATCTCTAAACATTCTCTAAACATTGAAAGCCAATCTTCGGATTGGCTTTTTTCATGCCAACCGATTAGGCTATGCCTATTCTGCTCTTTTGGATTACACATGTCTGAACTTTCGATCTCTCCTGCTTTATATAACCGTGCCATGGCAGGCAATAAAGATGCTCAATTTGAACTGGCTGAAATTTATATGCAAAGTGAAAATGATGAGCATGTTGAACTTGCTGAAGAATGGGCACTCAAAGCAGCTCAATTAGGTCATGTAGAAGCCATGTATTGGCTGGGTGAAGGCTATGCAGTCTATGCCAAAGATATGCTCGAAGAAGATCCTGAAGAATCTAAAACCTATTTTGAACATGCGCACCGCTGGTTAGAACAAGCAGCAAAACATGACCATCCTGCTGCAATTTTAGAACTCGCCAATTTTTACCGTCGCGGCGATGTGGTGGAAAAAGATGTCGCTAAATCCATTGAACTGGTTGAACAATCTGCAAAATTAGGTGAAGTTCAAGCCATGCGTGATTTGGCTTTTATTTATGCCAATGGATTAGGCATCGACGCTGATGAAGAAAAAGCAGATTTTTGGAATGAAAAAGCCAATGCGGCCGAACAGCCCGAAGCTTAAATCACAAAGAAAAAGGCCCATCGTTTGATGGGCTTTTTTCTTTTAACAAAATGGCTCAGCTCGCCATATAGTCATTTACATTCACCGTAATGACTTGTCGGCAAATGCCCTCTGCCCCACGCTGCTGTTCAAATACCTCTGCTGGCATGGCATCAAAACTGTCAAAGAAACTAATTTCAGTTTCGTCAATGTCATATACCAAAGAATGGTTCCCCACGCCCTCTAGAGTATCGTAATACACAATCACAAACTGATTTTGTTCAAAAGCCTGCTGAATTTGTGCATAGCCAATTGCAGGCAATATAGACAGTTCTAATTGGTCTGCTTCTGCATAACTGCGTTTTTCACTGTCCTGCAGCTCAGGATCATGCTCTGTGTAAAACTTTACTTGAAAGCCAAACTTTCTCAGTCCTACAGCTAAACCAATGGTGGTTGTGCCATGCTCTGCCTCATAGCCGCAGACTTCGACCAACTGTTGAACATCCGCATCAATGCCTAAATGCTGCAACAGCATCCATACTGCAAAAATGCCGCCATTGGCTTCAAGATTGGCTAATTCTTCAGGCATTTCCAAAGACATAATAAGAACTCACAACTTAAATCTGCAGTGATAATAAACAAATCAGCGCGATTTGTACGGCAATTTTTATAAACATAGTTATGCCGCATCAAAAAAAATTTATCCCTAGTGCAGAAGTTTTTTAGGACGAAGATGTTTACTCCATATCAGGTTTAGCTTTTTACACCTTTGCCTTAGGCTTAGTCTTACTTTTTTTAGCGGTCTTAGATTCTTTCGAATCAGAAAAGGCATCCCACAGCAAAATGACAACGATAAGAACTAAAACCAAGGACAGCATTTGAAGGCCGTAAATCAGCCATGCAAACCCTGAATTACGAAGTTCAAAATAGTCTTGGTTAAGAAAAAATCGTGATTGATTCGGATTTTGAGTATTTACATACACTGAATACTGCTGCTGATGTATTGCATGCTCAGTTTTGAGTGCTGCTCTGACTTTTAAATCCTGCGACGTTTCAAGAAACCAAAGCATATATTGCGGGTCAAGTTTATCTACAACACCTGTACTTATTTGCTCATTCAGCATGTATTGGTATTGCACTCGCGTATACGCATATTGCAGTGAACGCCTTTGCCTATAATCATCAATTTCAACTTGATTAATATGAACCTGATCTGCCAAAATCCAGTTGGGATGAGTCAGTTGAAATTCTTTAATTTGTAAAAAACTTGAACTAAAAAATATGGCTAAAACAGTGCTATACAAAACAATAAAACTGAGGCCATGACACAACCAGCTCCATGATTTTTTGCTGATAAATCTAAATACTGCATACAGCAAGCCGTACAACATTATTGAAAACAGCAACAAATGCCATTTGTCATTTTCATAGAAAAAAGTATAACAACCATATAAACAGGCACACATTCCCAAGAAATATGCAGCATATGATTTAAATTTTTCTAGGCTCATTACTTTGGTTATATCTCTTGCTGGATTGTGTCTTATGACGGACGTTTACTCACAAAAATAATGTCCAAATCTTGTTTCGGTACAAAATTCTTTTCAACCATTTGAAACTGCGTAGCGCTGATTTTCTTCACTTTACCTGCCCAGCAAAAAGAAACCAGCTCTCCTGCATCACGCTCGATAGTCAGTTTAAAATCTTGAATAGGCTTTGCCCAATTGGCGCCAGTTTTTAAGATATAGCCCAGTGCTTGAAATGGTGCATGCTGTGATTTGGCCTTTCTGAGTCCTGCCTTAAAGTTTTGATCCATACAATAACTTTGATTATATTCATCAGGATATAAAGCCACAGACCCGCCCACCAGCGGTGCATATTGATGCTGTACACGTGTGAGCGCATTGGCTTTAAAAGTTTGCTTCCAGCTGTAAATTACCTGAGATGACCATGAAATGACTTCACTCGGATCTTTGGGCAAAACTTTTTGCAGCGCTGCATTTTTACAGTTTCTAAGCTTTCTCTCAAAAGTTTCATATTCAACATCTTGCCTGCTCCACGGATTCAGCATGTCTTTTTCCGTAAACCCGCATTGCTTAAAACTCTCCGTCATATCAATCGGGGCTGTTTTTTCATCTTTTTGAATAAAAGTGCGCACATGCATTTCAGGCTGAATCATTTTTCCATTCACCTGAACTTTAAAACTTTTTAGCAATTTTTCAGTATTGGCAAAATCAGATTCAAAGAAGTTTTCAACTTTTGGCAGTGGAAAGAGTATGGTTTCAGTCACGTCTTTATTGCTCAGATTTTTAAACTGATAATCGACCTTGATCATTTTTTTACTAATAAATAGGTCTTCACTGAACATTTGAATGTCTTTATTTTTAAGGTACTGCACCCCTCCCGTTGCCACATAGCCTGTTGAATCGTTGGCCGCGACAATAACAGGCCAAAACATCAATAAAGCCATTACGGGTTTAATCATTATTCTTATACTCCTGACCGATTTATGAAATTTAAATATTCGCGACGTAATTTTACAGATCAAAAAACCTATAAGTCAGATATTAAGCATTTTCGGATTGGAACTCACTCTATTTCCAAGTACAATACTGCCCTAGTCGAGGGATGCTGCGACTTTCTTATAGGCACTAAATATAAGATCGCTAGGCTCGACGATTCGGTTGGACACTCGTTCCAATCAACAACGGCATCCGCGAACTGAATGATCAATTGTTTTTATTAAGGAGATCGTGATGAACGCGGTTAATGCTTCATTTACAGATTATAAAGTTGCCGATATTTCACTAGCTGACTACGGCCGTAAAGAAATCAAACTTGCAGAAGCAGAAATGCCAGCCCTAATGGGTCTTCGCAAACGCTATGCCGCGGCTAAACCGCTTGCTGGCGCGAAAATCCTAGGCTGTATCCACATGACTATTCAAACTGCAGTTTTAATTGAAACTCTAGTTGAATTGGGCGCAGAAGTACGCTGGACTTCATGCAACATCTTCTCTACTCAAGACCACGCTGCTGCTGCAATCGCTGCTGCAGGTATTCCTGTATTTGCTTGGAAAGGCGAAACTGAAGAAGAATACATGTGGTGTCTTGAACAGCAAATTAATGTGAATGGTACGCCTTGGGATGCCAACATGATTCTGGATGATGGCGGTGACTTAACTGCACTTGTTCACGAAAAATACCCAGAAGTGATTGCAAAAATCCACGGTATTACTGAAGAAACCACTACAGGTGTTCAACGTCTTTACGAAATGCACCGCGACGGTACTTTAAAAGTTCCAGCGATTAACGTAAATGACTCTGTAACCAAGTCTAAAAATGACAATAAATACGGCTGCCGCCACTCATTAAACGATGCAATCAAACGTGGTACAGATATGCTTTTATCTGGCCGCCGTGCACTTGTAATCGGTTATGGTGACGTAGGTAAAGGTTCTGCTCAATCACTTCGTCAAGAAGGCATGATTGTACGTGTCACTGAAGTTGACCCTATCTGTGCAATGCAAGCATGCATGGACGGTTTCGAAGTTGTTGCTCCGTATAAAAATGGCATTCAAACGGGTAAGAAAGAAGACATCAACCTTGACCTTCTTCAAAATACTGACTTGATCGTAACAACAACTGGTAACTACCACGTATGTGACGCTGCAATGCTTGATTCATTAAAAGCTGGCGCTGTAGTTTGTAACATCGGTCATTTCGATACTGAAATCGACACAAATTACTTACGTGGTTATAAGTGGGTTGAAGTTAAGCCACAAGTTCACCAAGTGTATCGTTCAGAAAATGAAAATGATTACCTTATTCTTCTTTCAGAAGGCCGCTTAGTGAACCTTGGTAATGCAACAGGTCACCCTTCACGTATTATGGATGGTTCTTTTGCTAACCAAGTGTTGGGGCAAATGCACTTGTTCGCTGAAAAATTTGCTGATCTTCCTGAAGATCAAAAACAAGCTGCAATCCGCGTAGAACTTATTCCTAAGAAATTAGACGAAGAAGTTGCTGCGGCAATGGTTGCTGGTTTCGGCGGCGTATTAACGACTTTGACTCAAGAACAAGCGGATTACCTCGGTGTTCAAGTTGAAGGCCCGTTCAAAGCTGAGGCTTATAAATATTAATTGACCCTCACCCCATCCCTCTCCCAGAGGGAGAGGGTGACAGCTTCGTTAAATTGTATTCAGGATTAAAATCTTATCAATTTAATAAGCTGGGTGTTTAACCCTGCATAATTCAGTAATGAATACTCCTCTCCCTTTGGGAGAGGTCAGGGATAGGGTAAACAAATAGTATTTATAAAAAAGGATTTGAACATGTCAAAACAGATTCCTATTTCCTTTGAGTTTTTCCCGACCAAAACTGATGCGGGCGCGGAAAAACTTAAAGTTGTACACCAAGAACTTCAATTATTAAATCCTGAATTTTTCTCTGTAACATATGGTGCAGGCGGTTCTACCCGTGAACGTACTTTGTCTACATTGAACGACTTCAACGGTAAAGGCACACCTGTTGCCCCTCACCTGTCTTGTATTGGTGACAGCAAAGAACGTATTGCCGAATTGCTGGATTTGTATAAGTCACAAGGCATTGACCGTATTGTTGCGCTGCGCGGTGACTTGCCCTCTGGTCAGGTGGGCTTAGGCGAATTGCCTTATGCAACAGATCTTGTGCGTTTCATCCGTGAACATACTGGTGATCACTTCAAAATCGAAGTGGCTGCTTACCCAGAAATGCACCCACAAGCGGACAGCTTTGATCTCGACATCAAACGTTTCTGCGACAAAGCCAATGCTGGCGCTAATGCAGCACTCACCCAGTTCTTCTTTAACCCAGATGCATACTTCTACTTTGTAGAGCGCATTCAAAAAGAAGGCGTAAACATTCCTGTAGCGCCAGGCATTATGCCGATTACCAATGCAAGCAACTTAATCCGCTTTGCTGATGGTACAGGTGCAGAAATTCCTCGCTGGATTCGCAAACAGCTTGCGACTTATGGCGACGACACAGCGTCAATCAAAGCCTTTGGTCATGAAGTGATTGTGAAACTTTGCGAACGCCTGATTGCTGGTGGTGCGCCAAGCCTGCACTTCTACACCATGAATACCACTGACCCTACACGTCAACTTGTGAAAGACCTCGGTCTTGCATAAGACATTTCGACCTTTTTGAGAGTAAAACTTTAATGCCACGTTTTTATATTGAAGCTGATTTAACTGTTGATACGACTGTTGAATTAACGGAAACAGTGTTTCATCACTGGGTAAAAGTTTTACGTGCTCAAGTGGGCGAAACTGCCACTTTGTTCAATGGGCAAGGTGGCGAATACCATGTTGAATTGGTTGAAGTCGCTAAAAAGTCGGCTGCCGTCCAAGTTTTGCAATTCAATCCAAGCAATCGCACACCACATTTTACAGCACTATTGGGTCAAGTGATGAGTAAAGGCGACCGCATGGATTATGCAATTCAAAAAGCGGTGGAACTCGGTGTTTCTGAAATTCAACTACTCATTTCAGAACGTTGTGAAATGCGTTTGAAGTACGATCGTGATCAAAAGAAACTCGACCATTGGCAAAGCATTGCTATTGCTGCATGTGAACAATGTGGTCTCAACATTGTCCCTAAAGTACTTGCGCCCCTTTCCCTTGAAAAATGGTTGGAGAGTGATCTGCCGACAACCAAGTTGGTACTCGCACCCAATAAAGATGAAGTTGATGTATTAGCAGATGCTGACCCGCACTTTGCCTTACTGATTGGCCCTGAAGGTGGCTTGAGCGAAGCCGAGATCAGCGCAGCAAATGAGAAAGGTTTTGTGAACTGGTGTATCGGTGAACGTGTCCTTCGCACAGAAACTGCACCTGTAGTTGCACTTTCAATTTTAAATTATAAATCTATTTAATTTTTACTCGATGGTTCATCTGAAAGCATCAATGATGGCATCCTTGATATTGCTTTTTATTTGTAACGCAATTACCCTAGAGTCAATAAAAACAAATGATTTGTTACTAAGAATAAACAAATACTCTCAGGAACAATACAAATACAACGATCTAAATTTGGTTAAGGCAGGGTTTTTATATTCATGACGTATAAACAAGATGAATATATCAAGCAGTATAATCATACTGCTCAAATTGCGAACACGATTCGCCATAGCCGCTATTTTTTAGTCAGTATTCTGATTATTTGCTTATATATTTTTTCGATATATCAAATTTTTTATAAATCACCATCTTTATATTTCAATATTTGGTTTATTTTTACCGAAGTTTTTGTCAGTTTATGCTGGCTGATTAGCACCGTTTATTTTAAACCTGAACAATATTCACTGATGATTGCGCATCGTTGGCTACAATTTCAGTGTTTTTCAGTCGGTACGCTTATTGCGAGCGGTATCTTTTTAATTTTTTACTATTTACCTGCGACCAATCAAAGCTTTGAACCAATTCAAGCCCTGACACTCTCTGCCCTACTCTTGATCGTGACGCAAACCTTTGGTTTGACCTATTTGACGCAAAAACTTAATTATTTTTGTTTAGCCTTTATCCCGTCTATCGTGCCCTATCTGATTGCACAGTTCTTTTTCTTAGATGGCTCAAATCACTTATTTAGCTTGAGTATTAATTTTGGGCTCATTGTGATTCTAATGTGCGCCATGACGTCATATCGAATTCATCGTCGTGTATCGACTTTACATGCTAAAAATAACCTACTGGTCGATAGTGCCAAGCAACAAGTCAAATGGACTGATGAACTGTGTCAGCAGCTCCAAGATGAAGTCAACAAATCACGAGACATCGAATTACAGCTACAACTGGGTAACCAAATCCTTGAACAGAAAGTTAAAGAGCGGACCTTCGACATTGAGCAAATGAATAAGAATTTAGAAAACCAACAAGCCAATTTAGTCCTTGCGCATGAAATCGCCGGTTTACGTCCTTGGGATTGGAATATCAAAGACCGTAAAATCGTTGTCACCAACTATAAGCAAGAAAAAACCCTTAGACATTCGAAAGAGCATCAGCAACAGTTACAACATGTGATCCATCCTGATGATATCCCTCATTTTAAATCAGCGATGATTCAACATCTACGTGGATTTAAAGACCGTTATGAGGCCACCTATCGGATTCAAAACAGTCAAGGAAAATGGTGTTGGGTACATGATATTGGACGGGTCATTCAACGCGATCCAGATAATCGTAAGCCATTGCGCATGGTCGGTATTCGACGTGATATCCATCAAGAACGGACATCACAAGAACGTTTAAAACTTGCAGCTAGTGTACTCGAACAAGCCGCTGAAGGAATTTTCATTTTAAATGAAGAACTGTGCTATATCGAAGTCAATCCGTTTTACGAACAATTAACCGGATTTAACTACGACCAAATTATTGGCAAACATCTTTTTGATATCACAGCGAATTACAAATCAATTCAACGCAGTATGCACTACTCGATCATTAAACAAGTGCTGAAAATTGGTGAATATGATGGTGAATTGCACGAAAAATTTCTTTCAGGTAAAGAACTGACGCTGTGGATGCATATTAATGCCATTACCGATGATCAAAACCGTGTCACCCATTATATCGGGATCGTTTCAGACCTGACCGAACGTAAATTGCAAGAACAACGCTTATCATATTTAGAAAACTATGACACCTTAACGGATTTACCGAACCGTTTTTATTACAACTATCAACTGCATCAATATTTAGTTTCGCAGCAAGATTCGATTAAACAGTTGGCTGTCATTCGTTTAAACATCGATCGTTTCCGTCCATTAAATGAATATCTCAGCAACAATGGTGGTGATGAACTGTTACGCCAAGTCGCACAGCGTTTACGTCTAACCAATGCCGAAGCTCTGTTTGTCGCACACTTAAATGGCGATGATTTTGCGATTGTGTATGAAATCTCGCACATCCGCCCTTCAGTACAAGAACATTGTGAACGCATCAATAAAGCTTTTAGCATTCCATTTAATATTTTTGGTCAAGACCATGTCATCACCTTATCGATGGGTGTTGCGTTCTATCCTGAGCATGGCCGTCAGTTGGATTATCTGAATAATTGTGCAGAACAAGCGCTAAGCGAAGCAAAAAATTTGGGCGGCAATACCACACGTTATTATTCCAATGAAAATACCGCATTATTAGAGCAAGGGATCTTCTTGGAACGAGACTTGCGTAAAGCCATTCAAAATAATGAGCTGGTGGTGTATTACCAACCGAAGATCAATTTCCGTGATAAAAATATTTATGGTTTTGAAGCCTTAGTGCGTTGGAATCATCCTGAAAAAGGCTTAATACCACCGGGCTTATTTATTCCTCTAGCAGAACAAACCAGTTTAATTTCGGATATTGGGCGTTTTGTCCTGCAAAAAACCGCGCAGCAAATTCGTTTTTGGAACAATTTGGGTTATCAAAATATTTGTGTATCCGTCAATATTGTCGCGCAGCAACTGCGCCGTGGACAATTGTTAAATGATCTTGATGAAGCGATAGATGCCAATCAGATTGATGGTGCCAGTCTGGAACTGGAAATTACAGAATCTTCTTTGGTCGAAAATCTAGATTCAGTACGTGAACTGTTAAATGAAATAAAAAAACGTAAGATCAATATTTCACTTGATGACTTTGGTACGGGCTACTCATCATTATCTTATCTAGCTGATTTCCCAATTGATATCTTAAAAATTGACCGGAGTTTTATCTCTAAAATTGGTGAAAATAAACAATTGGCCATCGTCAGTGCCATGATTGCCATGGGCAAAGCGATGGGCATGACGGTAGTCGCTGAAGGGATTGAAACCGAACAACAGTTACAGTATCTACAAGACTTAGAATGTGACATTGCTCAAGGCTATTTTTTCTCTAAGCCATTGCCACAAGAAGAGGCAACCGTGTTCCTTGAAAATAATATCTCTTCGCCTGCTTATACATACTTAATATAAGTCACTATGCCTGAGCTATAAGATTGTCTGAAAAAGACGCGACTTCGACTGTCCCAACTGTGCAACTAATGTTATATTCAAGCGGATAAAGCAAGCATTGCAGCTTTATATTGGATAAACAAAACACAATCGAGATACAGATGGACGATCAATCTTTAAAACAGCAGGCTTTGTATTATCACGAATTTCCAACTCCGGGGAAAATCAGCGTTACACCAAGCAAACAATTGGTCAACCAACACGATTTAGCCCTCGCATACTCGCCAGGTGTCGCTGCACCTTGTTTAGAAATTGAACGCGACCCATCTACTGCTGCACTTTACACAGCGCGCGGTAATCTTGTTGCTGTAGTCAGTAACGGTACAGCCGTACTAGGCTTAGGTAACATTGGTCCTTTAGCGTCAAAACCTGTTATGGAAGGTAAAGGCGTTCTATTCAAAAAATTCGCTGGTGTTGATGTTTTTGACATTGAGATTGCTGAAAACGATCCAGACAAAATCGTAGATATCGTTGCAGCATTAGAACCTACTTTCGGTGGTATCAACCTTGAAGACATCAAGGCCCCAGAGTGTTTCTACATCGAGCAAAAACTTCGTGAACGCATGAATATTCCTGTGTTCCATGATGACCAACACGGTACATCAATCATTGTGGGTTCTGCATTACTCAATGCACTTCAACTCAATGGCAAAAAAATTGAAGAAATCAAAATTGTCGCTTCTGGCGCAGGTGCTGCTGCCCTTTCATGTTTGAACTTACTTTGTGCACTTGGCGCGAAAAAAGAAAACATCGTTGTGGCAGATTCACGCGGTTTATTGACCACTAAACGTGAAGGCTTGGATGAGTCGAAAAAGGCATACGTTCAAGACATCGAAGGCTCTCAGCTTGCTGATGTAATGGAAGGTGCGGACATGTTCCTTGGTCTTTCTGCAGCAGGTATTTTGACCAAAGAAATGGTTAAAGTCATGGCGAAAGATCCGATTATCTTTGCCCTTGCTAACCCAGACCCTGAAATTCTTCCTGAACATGCACATGAAGCACGTCCAGACGTGATTATGGCAACAGGTCGTTCAGACTATCCAAACCAAGTGAACAATGCACTTTGCTTCCCTTATATTTTCCGTGGTGCACTAGATGTTGGCGCAACTACGATTAATGAAGAGATGAAGATTGCTTGTGTACATGCGATTGCTCGCATGGCGCATGTCGAAGCTGATGCTGCATCGTATGGTGAAAAATCTGCTTCATTTGGTCGTGATTACCTCATTCCCCGCCCATTAGATCAACGTTTGATTCTTGAAATTGCACCTGCAATTGCACAAGCAGCGATGGATTCTGGTGTTGCAACTCGTCCGATTCAAGACTTCTCTGCATATCGTCAACGTTTATCTGAATTCGTCTACAACTCTGCGTTTATGATGAAACCAATTTTTGCGCAAGCGAAAACTGATCCGAAACGCATTGCATATGCTGAAGGTGAAGATTTACGTGTACTTCGCGCGGTGCAAATTGCTGTTGATGAAGGTTTAGCAAAACCAATTCTTGTCGGTCGTCCTGCAGTCATTGAAGCGAACATCAAGAAATTAGGTCTACGTCTTGAAGACGGCGTGAACATCACTATCGTCGATCAAGAGAAAAACCCTGATTACGATAAGTTTGCTGACGATTACTACAGCATCATGCAACGTAAAGGTGTAACACCTGAATACGCTCAGCGTGAAGCACGTCGTCGCTCTACCCTGATCGCTGCAATGCTGGTTCGTCATGGTGTGGCTGACGGTATGCTATGTGGTACTTATTCTAGCTATGACATTCACTTAGACTTCGTCAGCAATGTGATTGGGCTAAAAGAAGGCCGTAATAACTTCTTCACGCTGAATGCATTGATGCTTGAAGACCGTAACTTGTTTATTGCCGACACTTACATTAACCGTAACCCAACAGCTGAACAGCTTGCTGAAATGACTATTTTAGCGGCTGAAGAAGTCCGCCGTTTTGGTATTACGCCGCGTGTAGCATTGCTTTCTCACTCAAGTTTCGGTTCTGACCAAAATGATCCTAGCGCTCAAAAAATGCGTAAGGTTTATGATATTTTGTCAGAAATTGCACCTGAGCTTGAAGTTGAAGGTGAAATGCATGGTGATGCCGCATTAGATGAAAATATTCGTCATTTCGCATACCCGAACTCACGTTTTAAAGGTTCTGCGAACTTGCTGATTATGCCTAATCTGGATGCAGCGAACATTTCGTTCAACTTGTTGAAATCAACTTCAGGTAGTAACGTGACGATTGGCCCAATTCTTTTGGGTGCTGCAAAACCCGTTCATATTTTAACGCCAACAGCGACAACTCGCCGTTTAGTGAATATGACTGCATTGACTGTTGCAGAGATTCAAGAAAACGAAAAATTAACACTCTAATTTAGTTGACCTGAACACACTTTGTGACTTGAGAAAACCTCTGTTCTGTAGCATGATTGCTCTAAGAATAGAGGTTTTTTCATGCAAGTTTATTTAGTAGGCGGTGCAGTTCGAGATCACTTGCTCGGGCACCCCTATCACGAAAAAGATTATGTCGTTGTCGGTGCAACGCCGGAACAATTACTTGCTCAAGGTTATCAACCTGTGGGTAAAGATTTCCCTGTTTTTCTTCATCCAGAGACCAAAGACGAATATGCCTTAGCCCGTACAGAACGTAAGTCTGGACATGGGTATCATGGCTTTGAATTTTATACCGACGTCAATGTCACACTCGAACAAGATCTCATTCGACGTGACCTCACGATCAATGCGATTGCCATGGATGATGCTGGCCAAATTTATGATCCCTACCATGGTCAACAAGATTTAGAGCGACGCATCCTTCGCCATGTGTCTGATGCCTTCGTCGAAGATCCTTTGCGAGTTCTGCGGATTGCACGTTTTGCAGCACGTTATAAAGCTTTAGGTTTTAAAGTGGCTGAAGAAACACTTGCGCTGATGCAAGAGCTTGCCAAATCTGGCGAGCTTGAAGCCCTCACACCTGAACGCGTATGGAAGGAAACATCCCGTGCATTAATGGAAGACCATGCAGATGAATATTTTGAAGTCTTAAGAGCCTGTGGCGCTTTAAAAGTCTTATTCCCTGAAATTGATGCGTTATACGGTATTCCACAGCGTCCTGAATATCATCCTGAAATAGACTGTGGTATTCATACCATGATGTCATTGCAGCAAGCCTGTCGTGCCAATTATTCTTTGGATGTTCGTTTTGCTGTACTGGTACACGACTTGGGCAAAGCACTCACTCCAGTAGATGAGTTACCACGCCATATCATGCATGAAGAACGTGGGGTAAAACCGGTTACCGAAGTCTGTGACCGTATGCGTGTACCCACCAATACCAAGCAATTGGCCATTTCAGTATGTAAAGAGCATTTAAAATGCCATCAAGCCTTGAGTTTAAAACCGGGGACATTATGGCGTCTGTTACAACGTATGGATGTACTACGCCGTCCTGAACGCGTAGAGGCCTTTGTACAAGCCTGTGAATGTGATTCACGTGGTCGCTTAGGTTTAGAGGATCGTGCCTATCCGCAAGCTCAATACGTTTTAGATGCTATGCAGGTGGTTCGTAATATTAAGGCTGCCGATCTTCCACCTGATGTATCAGGGCCGGATATTGGTGAAATGCTGATTGAACGACGTATCCAAGCCATTGCAGAACTAAAAACCAGTCAATATGCAGTTGAAGCATAATTAGAGCACCTTCGGGTGCTTTTTTAATTTACCTTTTCTATATTTTCCTTTTCTATATTTTTAAAACTTTAACTTTTGCAATATTTCACCTTGCCCTTTCAGATATAGATAAGCTTTGAAAAATATCTGCATTCACATCAAGGCTCATTCATCTATGCTCTAAGGAAAACAAACCATCGAGCTGACAATATGCATCCCCAAATTCGTCCACTACACCTCCCAAAAGATCTCCTCGACATTCATCAACTCACACTCCAATTGGGTTATGAAATACCACCAGAGCGACTCCAACAGCATTGGCAGTTGATTCATTTGGATAAGCATTATCAAACCTTGGTGATGATGGCTGATGACCGCGTCATTGGTTATGCAGGTTTTATCCAACAATACAGTTGGGAGTTTGAGGAAGGATTTATTCGGATTCAGGCTTTTGTCATTGATGCCAGTTATCGCGGTCAAGGTTTAGGGCGACGCTTCATGCAAGCCATTGAGCAAAGCGCTCGGCGACAAGGTCTAAAACGTATTTTACTCAACAGTGGTAATCGTCCTGAACGCTATGCCGCACATGCTTTTTATCAAAATTTAGGGTTTGAAGCCTATAGTTTGGGTTTTACTAAACATTTAAATTGATCGGCCAATTTTACCATCAGCCGATCAAGACATTTTTTAAGAAATATCAGCTGGGAAACTAATGACTTTTTCAAGTTTTAACTGATTCGTTGCCACCATTAGCAATCGATCAATGCCTAAGGCTATACCTGCACACTCACTCATATACGGTAATGCAGCAAGCAAATATTCATCAATCGGCATCACATGCAAGCCAAGTTTAGCGCGCTCTGCATTATCCGCCTCAAAACGACGGCGTAAAACGTCTGCATCAATCAGTTCATCATAAGCATTTGCTAACTCTAAACCTTCGATATATAGCTCAAATCGTGCTGCAACTAATTCACCATCTTCGTCCACACGGGTTTTCGCCAAAGAAGCCATTTCCGGTGGAAAATCTGTAAGGAACACTGGCGTATCAAAACCGAGGCTCGGCTCAACATAATGCGAGAACAATAAATCGATATAGCCTAAACGGTCTTCACCCAGATCTAAGCTTAGTCCCACACGACGACAGCAATCTTTCAGATCTTGTAAAGAAGCTTGTAACGGGTTCAAATCCAAACGATCCATAAAGGCATGCTTATAGCTCAAAATAGTTGGACGAACTTCACCAAAGCGCTGTTTCAAAGTTTCATTCAATAAGTCCGTCACTTCAAACATCAAGTCTTTTAAGCTAAAACCCGGACGGTACCATTCCAACATGGTGAATTCACTGTTGTGTTTACGTCCATGTTCATCATCACGGAAAACTTTACAGATTTGGTAAATAGATCCACTGCCACTTGCCAACAGACGTTTCATGGCAAATTCAGGTGAAGTTTGCAAATAATGCGTTTGCTTTTGACCATTCACATGGCGCTGAGCCTGTACCGATGCTAAATGCACATCGGTGACACCCGCTTGAGAAAGCACAGGTGTTTCCACTTCTAGTACATCACGTGCCGCAAAAAACTGGCGAATTTGAGCATACATCGTGGCACGTGCACGAAGTGCAGTGAGTTCACAACTCGGTTGAAAGTTCATTTGACTCATGCTGCTGGGCCTCCATGTGCAGCCCATTCACGGCGTAAAGGATAGGTTTTACGTAAATAATCAAAGGCTTTTTGATCCACCTTACCGTCTTTTAGGCAAGCACGTAAGTTGGCATCATCACGAGCGATATCATAAATATCTTTTAAGTAACGCTGTAATACCGTCTTAAAGTCAGCACCCGTAAAATATTGTTCACAGACAGGCAACTGGCTTTCAAAAGCCTTATTTATCGGTTGATTGAAAGTTTGACAGAATGCTTCATAGATCATCTGTGTGCCACGCGCTTTACCTTCCAAGCTATAGCCGGCAATATGCGGTGTCACCAGGTAAATTAAATCTAACAACGCTGCTGAAATCTCTGGCTCATGTTCAAAAACGTCTAAGACCACTTTACGCTGAGTCTGTTGAATATCGGCAATTAAGGCAGCTTCTTCGACCACTGGCCCACGCGCGGAATTAATCAATATCGCAGTTGGCTTCATAGTAGAAAGTGCAGCAGCGTTGATTAAATGATAGGTAGGATGTTCACCCTCTTTAGTCAGTGGGACATGGGCACTAATCGCATCTGCATTTTTTAACAGTTCTGCAAATTCAACTTGTTTCACCTGATCAGATTGCACAAATGGATCATAGCCAATGACATTCCAACCGAATAATTCTGCCATGACGGCCAAACGTGAACCAACATTACCTAAACCAACGATGCCCAAGGTAAATTGTTCATTTGCATTCAACAATTCAGGTTTAACGTAAAGCAATGCCGTAATCACATATTCTGCAACCGCTTGTGCATTACAACCTGCGGCATTTGACCAAGCAATCCCCTGCTTTTCTAAAGCAGTAATCTCTAAATGATCTGTTCCAATCGTAGCACTACCGACAAATTTGAGTGCGGTCTGTTGAATTAAGTCTGCATTTACCTGAGTCACCGATCGCACCAATAATGCATCGGCTTCTTTGACATCTTCATGGGTCAGTGTTCGACCTGCTGCTTGCTTTATTTCACCAAATTCGGCAAAAAAATACTCAGTAAATGCCAGATTTTCATCTGCAACGATTTTCATAGTTCATCTCATAGTTCCACTATAAACATGATAACGCGTTGCCCAAGCCATGACTATTCTTCTGCACATGAGGCATAGCGCCTATACTCTATGAGCTAGATGATTGAAAATTATATTAGCGACAATAATCTGACCGCTGATCTTCAATTAAAGACAAGGCCGCCTGCCAAGCCGCTTGAATAATGGGCTCGGCCATCGGATTTTCAAACTGCTGCAACGTATGTTCACAAACCTTCGGACTTGGATAATGCAATGTAGCACTCGACAATGCTTTTACTTGAATTTGACAAGCTCGTTCTAAAAAGTAAATTTCATGAAATGCCCGTGCCACACTATCCCCAGTCGCAAGCAAACCGTGATTGCGTAAAATCATGCAGCGATAATCACCCATATCCTGCACCAACCTTTCACGCTCTTCAGTTGAAAAGGCTATGCCCTCATATTCATGATAAGCAATGTTCTGATAGAACTTTAACGCATGTTGCGAAATTGGCAATAAACCATGTTCCTGCGCAGAAACTGCCACGCCATCGGCAGTATGCGTATGAATCACGCAATTAATATTTGTACGTGCATGATGTAAGGCAGAATGAATCACAAAACCTGCGACATTCACCATCTTCCCCGCATCATAGGTTTCAACAATTTTACCTTCATGATCAATTTTGACCAAATCCGAAGCCGTCATTTTGTCAAAGGTCACACCATAGCGATTAATCAGAAAATGCTCAGGTTCATGACTTAAACGCAGGCTGATATGGGTATCAATTAAGTCGGTCATTTTATAATAAGCCACCAAGCGATACAGTGCCGCCAATTGACAACGCGCTTGCCATTCCAGTTCATGAATAAGCTCTGATTTTTGCATGGGTGAATTCCTTTTCCAAATCGATTGATCTTGTTTTCTGTTTATTGTGAATAATTAATAGCATGTCATATCCATGCTGTATATCAGCTTCGCCTGTAGAAAAAAACTATTCAAAAAATTTAGGCAATAAAAAAACCCCAATGTAAAACATTGGGGTTTTTTGAATATGGCGGAAGCGGTGAGATTCGAACTCACGGAGGACTCGCGCCCTCGTCGGTTTTCAAGACCGGTGCATTAAACCGCTCTGCCACGCTTCCATGGCCGCTATCATATAAATAAAAATTCAGATTGGCAAATTATTTTGCCTTATTTTGAACACTTGGCGAATCGTTCATACAAAATTTAGGCGATTGTAAAATTTTGGCTTAGAGCTGAAAAATAGATGCTCAATCAATATGTATTGAATTGAGATCAAGGCAAATTGCATTGCCTCAATTTACGCATATAAAAAAACCCTGATGTTAAAACATCAGGGTTTTTGAATTTGGCGGAAGCGGTGAGATTCGAACTCACGGAGGACTCGCGCCCTCGTCGGTTTTCAAGACCGGTGCATTAAACCGCTCTGCCACGCTTCCATGGCCGCCATCATATAAATAAATTTCAGCAATGGCAAATTATTTTGTAAAAAACACGTCCAATTGAACAAAATAAGAGCAGTTTGTTATTTTTCAGTACTTTCGCCCATTTCATAACGAATTGAATTGATATACCAACATTTTTTTCCCAGTGGGGTCAGGACTTCGACCTCATCATCCACTTGCTTGGACAGGAGTGCTCGAGCCATAGGTGAATCAATTGAGATATGCTGTGGATGATGATCATAAATTTCATCTACCCCCACGATCCTTAACGTTTTTTGTTCGCCTTCATCATTTTCAATATCGACCCACGCCCCAAAATAGACTTTCCCTTTTTGTTCGGGTGAATAATCGATAATACGAAGCTCTTCCAAACGTTTTCCCAAATAGCGTACACGTCGGTCAATTTTGCGTAACAATTGCTTATTATATTGATAATCCGCGTTTTCCGAACGGTCGCCAAGACTGGCCGCCCAGTTCACTTTTTTGGTAATTTCAGGTCGTTCTTCATGCCATAAATGTTGAAGTTCAGCGACCAATAAATCGTGTCCACCACGGGTAATTAAGTTAGATTTCATGATGATTTTTCGGCCTTGAGCAAGCGCTGATTTTTACAAAACATGCCTATTTTATCCTCCATTTCTACACAGGCAAAGTATATAAAATTTATTCGTAAACAAAATCAATTATTTATGTTACATATTTTAATATTTTTTCGTACAAAATTTGACAAGTATTTTTTTGCTTATTATTATGCGCACATCTTTTAGGCTTGTTTAATTTTTATCCAGTGTAGATTTTCTACACATTTCCCGAAAACCCCTAGTCATTTTTGAATGACGTCATGACTGCCCAACCCTTATTGAATTTATCAAACTTGAAAAAGTCTGAGGCGTGTTTGCCTTTGCTTTTTAGGGCATAAATTACTTGTAGCGGAGACAACATGCACAGTAGTTCAACTTCTGGGTCGAGGCTTTGCCTTAACTCTTTTAACTCTCTCCCATTTAAAGCGCTTGCACTCAGTACTGTCTTAATTCCTTTTCACAGTATTAATGCCAGCAAAACAGCTCATCAATATGATGCTGTCGTCAACAGTAATAAACTCACTGTTGTTGCCGTTGCCAATCCTGACATTGTTTTTCAGGATGGTAAACATCGACATGGTTTTGGTTACGACCTTGCACGTAACTATGCAGAAAGTTTAAATGTCCAATTAGATTTTAAAACAGTGAACGACAATGCCACTGCTTTAAAAATGGTTGCCAAAGGTCAAGCTAATTTTGCTATGACCACTGCCGAAATGAGTACCATTGAAGCCAAACACTTGACTTCATTTTCAGCCAGTTGTGGTGATACCGTTTCTTTGAAAAAAAATGGTTTAAACAGCAACTTAAACTGGGTATTTAAAAATGCAGATGATCCACTCAGCCAAACCGCAAGTGGTTTTATTTGCCGAGCCAAACAAAATGGCGCAATTGGACAGTTGGCATCGTTCTACAACCGTAATGTGGTCAAACAAGATTCTTGGAATGTGATTCAACGTGATTTAAGTAAACGTATGCCAATCTATAAGGCAAGTTTTAAAAACACGGCCAAGCAATATGACCTAGACTGGCATTTATTGGCAGCGATTGGTTATCAAGAGTCTTACCTCAAACCTGACTCGGTATCCCCGACGGGTGTTCGTGGCATTATGATGCTGACCAACAGTACAGCAAAAGCCATGGGTGTGAGCAACCGTACAGATGCGACGCAAAGCATTCAGGGCGGTGCTAAGTACTATGACCAAATGCTAAATCGTTATAGCAACATTCCCTACCCAGATCGTAATTGGTATGCCTTAGTGGCGTATAACATGGGTCCTGGTGCTGTAAGTCAGATTCAAAAGCGCATCCAAGCTCAGGGTAAAAACCCGAATAAGTGGGTGAACTTATATGCTTATCTCGACCGTAACAAAGCCAGCAATGGTCGTTATCGTCAAGCCGTGCAATATGTCACACGTATTCGTGCTTATTTGGAACATATTAAAACCACACCACAACTGGTGAATATCTAATATGCGTCCATCTAACATTTACATGTGAGCGCACAAAAAAAGCTTACCTTCGGGTAAGCTTTTTTCTTTTTGGACTTAAGCAGTTTGCTCAAGTACTTTTTTGAATAAATCTTTTTGTTCAGTACTTGGTTTTGCAGTTTGCAATGCCATCAATTGTGACATATCACCTTGTACTTTAATTTTGCCCGTCATAAATGCTTGCATCGCTGCAGCCATATCAAACTCAAGGAATACTTTACGTAAAGTTTCAGCATCCATGTTCAACGTTGTTTTCGCGTTTGAAGATAAACCTTTTTTAATTGCACCACCGTCTAATGACAATTCAGTATTGCCTGCAGCGTCAGCAACCACAAGGTTAATTGCAAGATTAGCCAATGCAGGTGGTAAGTTTAAATCACCAGCTTGAGCTGTCAGAGTTTCTACAGTTGAAAACCAATCATCAGTTAAAAAAGCAGGCATGATCTTTCCTCAATTTATTTTGTTCGTGTGTGTTGCCGTTCCGGACAACATCAGTGCAAGCATATTTTGCTTGAGGCTTGTTATAGCATGATCATTTGCGAAAAGGCTAAAGTTTTTTGTACGCACCGTTCAATATTTAACTGTTTAACAACAAAATGAGAAAAATCATAAGCATAAAAAAGGCATTCCGTAGAATGCCTTTTGCGTGATGAAGTTTTCGGCTTAATCTGCCATAAAACCTAAGTTCACCATATTAATGCGTTTGCTTTCAGGCTCACCTTCTTCAGTTGAACAACTTTCGCTATTTTTGAAGTCAAATTCGCGTTGTTCATCCAAGGCTTCAAAGTCGAATAACTCACGGTCTGCCAGTTGTGAAGGCGATACATTTTGCAATGCGCCAAAAATACTGTGTAAACGTTTTGGAAATTCTTTATCCCAAGTACGCAGCATGTCATTTAGCATCGCACGTTGTAAGTTTTCCTGTGAACCACACAAGTTACATGGGATAATTGGGAACTTACGCATTTCTGCATACTTGATAATGTCTTTTTCTTCCACATAAGCCAGTGGACGAATCAAAATGTTCTTTTTATCAGAAGACAATAATTTCGGTGGCATGGCTTTTAAGCTACCGCCATGGAACAAGTTCAAGAAGAACGTCGCCAAAATATCATCACGATGATGACCTAAAGCCACTTTCGTCGCCCCAATTTCTTGAGCAAAGCCGTATAACGAACCACGACGTAAACGTGAGCATACTGCACAATACGTTTTACCTTCTGGGGTTAAACGTTTAGTAATGCTGTAGGTATCTTTTTCTAAGATGTAATACGGAATTTTGTTTTCTTCTAAATAACGTGGCAATACTTCTTCAGGGAAACCCGGTTGTTTTTGGTCAAGGTTGACCGCAACCACATCAAAATTAATCGGTGCAATACGCTTAAACTGCAACAAAATGTCGAGCAAGGTATAACTGTCTTTACCGCCTGAAATACAGACCATCACCTTGTCGCCCTCTTCGATCATTTTAAAATCACGAATGGCATGACCGACCTGACGGCGTAGCTTTTTCAATAAACGATAATACGCAGAGCTAGTTGGTAGTTCTGGTTTGAAATTAAATCCTTGTTCGGACTCAACTGGCGAGAACATAGACGAGTTAAACCTAAAAAAAAATACCGCGCAATTTTATCCGATTCGCAGACTTCTCGCATCAAAAGAATGTAATTTCCGAAAAAAGTAAAAATACTGTCATGATCACGTAATCCTCAGCGCATTATTTTATACGGTCGAGTTCATTTTTTAGGCGAAACGCTTATCTTTTGGACTTTTCCACAGTTGTCCACAAAAGCTGTGGATAACTTTGTGGATTTTAAATGACTTGACAAGGTGAGCTGCCCTTATTTTAAGGCTTCTATTTAAATTGATTATTTTTTGATCAATTTATTATCCCTTACTTATCAATGCTTTAGATGTGTCAAGTTATGCTCATTAAAAAAAAATAAATATTTTTTTTGATTATTGAATCATCAAAATGACTTGATTTTTACAAAGTAAAGAAGAAATCAGCCCTCGAAGCCTTTTCATCTGATTTTTTTTTGATAAACTCTATTTTAACTGTTTGGGGACAGAATTTTTTTCTTCACAATAAAATGAAAAACAATACTTGGACTTTGGGGCTGTTATTAAGTGGAAGTGTGGCTATCAGTTTAGCTGCACCGAGCATTTTTGCCGGCCAAACGATCTATCAATTACGTGAAAGTAACGGCACAACGCTACTAACCAATAAACAAGGCCGCTATAGCAATCTGAAAGTCGAGAAAAAAACCTACTATCCGGACAGTAATATCCATAGTTATAGTAACTGGGGCTCAAATGAAGCGTCTGTGTTGCCAAGCTATAGCCGTAATAAAAATGCCTTTGACAATATTATTAAACAAGCCGCGGCCCAACATGGTGTTTCCGAAGGTCTGATCAAAGCGGTGATGCATACCGAATCTGGTTTTAACACCAATGCACGCTCACCAGTCGGTGCGCAAGGATTAATGCAACTCATGCCTGCCACAGCACGTCGCTTCAATGTATCGAATGCCTACGATCCACATCAGAACATTATGGCTGGTGCGCGCTATTTATCTTGGCTACTGAAACGTTTTAATGGCAACACCTCACTTGCCTTAGCTGGTTATAACGCAGGTGAAGGCAATGTCGCAAAATATGGTGGCATCCCACCTTTTCGTGAAACTCAAGACTATGTCCGCCGTGTCACTAGCCGCTACAGCAACCTATATGCTGGTAGTTTAAGTGTCTCGGGTTCGAGCAGTTCAAATAGCACTTCTACTAATAGTGGTCGGATTATTGCCAGTTCGGACAATTACCATGCCGCTGCCCCTGCTGTTGCCAAGTCACCGGCACGTCAAATTATTCAAACGGACAATGGTAGTTTTACCGATGCACCTTCAGGTTCATTTGCGACAGCAAATGCTTCTGCCTCAGCGCGCATTTATCTCAATGAATAAAATCACTGATTTTGTAAAATTGCATCTGTTTTACTAATTTTTCCTTGAAATTTTAAGACTTTCACCTCATATTGAGTTTAATGATTTTTATTTGTAAATCAGATCATTTTTCTATAATAAGAGGATTTACCCAATGATGCGGATTGGTTTGTTCTTGCTGACCAACCTCGCGGTACTGGTTGTAGCTGGCATAATCTTGTCACTCTTCGGTGTCGGTAGTTACCACGGTGCAGGCGGCTTAAACTTAGGCAACTTGCTCGTTATCTGTTTTGTGTTCGGTATGGTGGGTTCGATGATCTCACTATTCATGTCAAAATGGATGGCGAAAAAAACCACGGGTACAGAGCTGATTGACCCTAATGCACCACGTAGCCAAGCTGAAGCATGGTTACTCAACGAAGTTGCGCAACTAGCACAACGTTCTGGTATCAAAATGCCAGAAGTGGGTATTTTCCCATCGTACCAGTCAAATGCCTTTGCAACAGGCTGGAACAAAAATGATGCTTTAGTGGCGGTTTCTACCGGTCTACTGGAGCGTATGAACAAAGATGAACTCCGTGCCGTACTCGCTCACGAAATTGGTCACGTAGCCAATGGTGACATGGTGACCCTTGCTTTGGTGCAAGGTGTAGTCAACGCCTTTGTCATGTTCTTTGCACGTGTAGCAGGTGACTTTATCGACCGTAATGTCTTCGGTCGTGAAGATGGTGAAGCACCGGGTATCGCATACTTCGTCATTACGATTGTATTAGATATTGTCTTTGGTATCGCAGCGTCTGCTATTGTGATGTGGTTTTCTCGCTACCGTGAATACCGTGCCGATGAAGCTGGTGCGCGTCTAGCAGGTAAACAAGCGATGATTTCTGCCCTATTACGTTTACAAGCAGAATCTGAAATGCCAGATCAAATGCCAAAAGAAATGAAAGCCTTTGCTATTTCTGCGGGTCAAGAACAAGGTTTCAGCTTAGCTGCATTGTTCCAAACACACCCAACGATTGAACAACGTGTTGCGGCTTTACAACAATTAGATTGCCCATAATTCAGCATCTGATGTAAGTCGTAAAAAAGCCTCCCTATGGAGGCTTTTTTTGAGTCTAATTTTTTCTCAGAGCGTTTACTGTTTTATCAATCACTTTTCAGTTGAACAGCCTTTCATTGCTAGCACTCAAGCCACAAATCTGTCCTATCTACAATACCCCATTGGCCTTTAACCATTGCCAAAGCAATGAACCGCCCATGTAAATTGCAAAGATAAACACCAATAAGAAAATCATCCCGAGTATATCTGGGATATGGATCCATAACCATGCAATCACAGGGTTGCGCCAAAAAGCCGATTGCTGTTGTTTCTCTTCTAATTTTTCATGTAAAAACGGATGTACCACATGTTGGTCTGTACTGATTTGATATTCTTCGCGAATATGCGTGTGTACGACATCTAAAGCTTTACGGCTCGGTCGAATAAACACATCGAAGATCGTCCCTGCAACAGGAATAAACCCCACGACAGCATCCATAACCGCGAGTTTCATCACACCATTTAATTTGGCTTGTGGTACGCCAATCTGTTCGGCTTTATAGACGGCATAGCAGGTCAAGACGAATCCTGCGATATCACCAGCGACCGGAATGGTACTCAACGCTGCATCTGCACCTACCCCTTGTCGGGTAAATGGAATTCGAACCACCGAGTCCATCATATTGGCAAACTTTGCGAGATCGCGTTCAAGACGAATGACTTCTTGCTTTGACATTTTTTGTTTTAATGGTTCAGTCATGTTTTATCCAATAAAAACCGTGTAAATCACTGAGATTAAAACATATTAGAAGTCTTCAATCTGTAGCAAAATGCTAATCTCTATAAATTAAGCAATTGCGATGCAATCATCAAATACACCACCACGCCGGTCGCATCACAAATCGAGGTTACCAATGGTGCAGATGCACTTGCAGGATCGAGCTTTAACTTGTTGAGTATAAAGGGCAAACTCATCCCAATTAAACAACCAAGCAATACGATGCCCATCATACTTAAAGCCAAGACTAAAGCGACGGTTGCATCACCACGGTAGTAGCCTAAAATCGATACAGCAATGGCCATGGTTCCGCCGAGGCAAAGTGCGACGAGCGTCTCCCGTCCCAACAAATAAAACCAATCTCGAATTTTTACATCCCCTGTGGCAAGCGCTCGCACCATTAAAGTCGCAGACTGTGAACCTGCATTGCCTCCACTTCCGACCAGTAAGGGTAAGAAAAAAACCAAGACGATATGTGCGGCAATGATGTCTTCATAATATGAAATGCCTAATCCGGACAATAAGCTGCCAAAGACCAATATCACCAACCAGAACACCCGCTTTTGATACAACTTTAAAATCGGTGCTTTATTAATGCTCATACCTGGTTCGGTACTCACCGCACTGGCTTTTAAAAAGTCTTCAGTGGTTTCAGCCTGTACCACATCCATCGCATCATCATAGGTGACAATCCCCATCAAACGCTGGGCATGATCCACAATCGGCAAGGCCATAAAATCATATTCTGCCAATTTTCGAGCAATACTTTCTTGGTCTTCATCTATCCAGCCGGTCACCACATCTTTGGTCATCACCTGTTGAATCCGTGCATCACGATCGGCCTGCAAAATTTGCCGCAGTGAAATCACTCCTTCTAATTGAGACTGATCATTGGTGACATAAATTAAATACAGGGTTTCACGGTCATGCGGTTCATGGCGTAAGGCCTCTATAGCTTGTTGCATGGTAAAGTCAGCAGGCATACTGACATAGTCTGAACTCATGATTGCACCTGCAGACTCTTCTGCATATGCAGATAACGCCTTTAGATGCTCTTGGGTATCTTGATCAAGTTGTTGATAAATCCGATCTTGTTCTGCATCAGTTAAACTTTTATATAAGTCCGTTGCATCATCAGAATGCATATCATCAAATAGTTCAATTTGTAGACGCAGTGGATAACGTGAAATCAGCTGTCGCTGTGACTCAAAAGGGAAAAACTCAAATACCAAGCCTTGATGGTCTAAACCTGAAAGTAACTCGATTTGATCTTCGATTGGAAATTGCTGAATTAAACGAGCCTGATCAGCGTAGTTCAGAGGCTGTAAAGCGAAAACTGCTGCTGCATAATTTTGTTGTTGCAGCAAAGCGGAAATTTCACGCTGTCTTTGTATTAAATCCGCCATTCAACTCACTCTTATTTTAATCTTTCTATGTAGAGCACATTTTGAAGGATAAACTAAAGAGTTTCAAATCTCTTCAATATGTTCTCGGTGAACGTTCTTTGCGAAAATTCTCTGTGAACATTCCCTGTCGAAAGTTTGGTGACATAAATTTGGCGACATAAAAAGCCACCGCGATGTACTCAAGCTTTCACGGTGGCTTTTACTAGAGCTATACACTGTGCGTGAATTATTTCTAAGTTTCAGACACCGGTTTGATTTTAAAAATAGAGCGGACCATCACATACATAAACGGAATAAAAATCAGCACCAAGACCGTACCGAATATTACCCCACCGAGTACGCTTACCCCAATCTCTTGACGACTGGCTGCACCTGCGCCAAAAGCAAGAACTAAAGGAACCACCCCTGCACCAAAAGCCAAAGAGGTCATCAAAATAGGACGTAAACGTAGTGCTGCGCCTTCCATTGCAACCTCGATTACATGTTTGCCTTTTTCTTGTGCCATCGCTGCAAACTCTACAAGCAAGATCGCATTTTTACAGGACAGACCGATGGTCGTCAGCAAGGCAATTTGGAAATAGATGTCATTTGGAAAACCGGTCATGTAGCTAAACAAAATATTACCGCCTATCCCGAGTGGAATCGCACTCATGACTGCGGTCGGAATGCTCCAACTTTCATATAGGGCGGCAAGACAGAGGAAAATAAATCCAATCGAGACCAAATATAGCCAAATCGCTTGATGACTTGATTTTTGCTCTTCAAAAGATAAACCACTCCATGCCACATCCACGCCAGGCACCTGATCGACTAAAGCTTTAACATCCTGCATGGCTTGGCCACTTGAGACATTTTTGGCTGTATCCGCTTCCATTTGTAATGCGGTGTATCCCATAAAGCGATTGACGACTTCAGGGCCGCCACTCCAGCCAATGGTTGAAAAATTACTAAATGGAATCATTTCATTTTGGTCATTACGTACATGCCAATAAGCCAAATCTTCTGGTTTAGAACGGAATTCGGCATCTGCCTGCATCATGACGCGTTTAATACGTCCACGGTCAATGAAATCGTTAATATAACTCCCGCCCCATGCACTACTCATGGTGCTATTAATCGCATTTTGCGTTAAACCCATAGCCATCGCTTGTTTTTGATCAATATCAACTTTCAGTTCAGCTTTGTCTGGGTTAGAGCGTTTGTCTAAATTTTCGAAACTACTGAATTGTGCGGATTTCTCTTGCAGGCTTTTAAATTGCTCATCGAGATAAGCACGACCCTCACCATTCATATCTCGCAGCCAAAACTCCAGACCATCGGTTTGCCCAAGACCGCTGACTGAAGACGGCATGCTGACATTGATTTGTGCATTGTTGAACTTTTTAAAATGTTTCATAGCACGTTCACGAATCGCTTGCGCTGAATTGTATTGTCCTGAACGTTCATCCCAATGCTTCAGTGCAATAAAGCCTTGCCCTAAGTTTTGACCCGTACCAGAAAAATTTCGTCCATAACGAATCATCACCAAATCAATATTTTGCTTTTCTTCAGTCAAAAAGTACTGCCGAATTTGTTCACCGATCTCACGACTTTTCGACATCGGTGCACCTTCTTGTAATTTAAGTTGCACACTCAAAATGCCCTGGTCTTCACTAGGAATAAAACTGGTCGGCAAAGCACGATAAAACAAAGCAAATACCGTAATGAGCCCCGCAAACAAAACCACCGTCCATAAGCGATAACGAACCGTGGCTTGTGCAAGTGCTAGATATTTGGTTTTTAAAGTCTCTAATTTGGTGTTAAACCAAATCGCCCAGCGCTGTGGTTTCGGATTGGGTTTTAAAATTAAGGCACATAATGCAGGGGTTAAAATCAGCGCAACCATCAGTGACAAGCCCATTGCAGCCACAAGTGTTATGGAAAATTGTCTATAGATCACGCCCGTTGAGCCACCAAAGAACGCCATGGGAATAAATACAGCGGTCAATACCAAAGTAATCCCGATTAATGCCCCGCTAATTTCATGCATCGACTCGATGGCCGCTTGTTTTGCTGTTAACTGTTGTTCATGCATTAAACGTTCGACGTTTTCCACCACAACAATCGCATCATCGACCAACAGACCGATGGCCAGTACCAATGCAAACAATGTGAGCGTATTAATGGTCATGCCCAAAGCATATAAAATCGCTAAAGTCCCAAGAATCACCACAGGCACCGTAATCGCAGGTATCAGCGTTGCTCGCCAATTTTGTAAGAAGATAAACATCACCAAAACCACCAGTAAAACGGCTTCGAATAACGTTTTCACCACTTCTTTAATCGATTCTTGTACAAATGGCGTGTTATCCCGTGGATAAACGATTTTATAACCGGCAGGTAATTGCTTCGCTAACTGTTCAATTTCTTGCTTAATTAAGGCTGAGGTTTCAAGTGCATTTGCCCCAGAAGCCAATGAGATCCCCATCCCTGAAGATGGATACCCGTTAATGGTATTAACCCCTGAATAATTTTCCGCACCCAATTCAACACGTGCAACGTCTTTTAAATAGACAAAACTGCCGTTTCGTGCAGATTTGACAATAATATTTTCAAATTCTTCAACTGACTTTAAACGTGAACCTGAAGTGACTTTTGCATTGAGATATTGATCCGATACACTCGGCAATTCACCTACGGCTCCGGCTGCAACCTGCGTATTTTGTGATTCAACAGCCGCACGGATATCACTGGGCATAAGGCTATATTGCTTTAACTTCAGTGGGTTGAGCCAAATGCGCATGGCAAATTGCGAACCAAAAACATCGACTTCACCGATACCCTCAATTCGAGCAATGTCCTGCTCTAGATGAGTCATCATATAGTCACCAAGTTCGATATTCGAACTCTTGCCAGTCTCATCATAGAGGCCGATAACCATATGGGTATCACCCAAAGATTTATAGACATTTACCCCTTGGCGCTGCACATCTTCAGGCAGCCGATTGATTACTCCATTTATGGCATTTTGTACTTGTACTTGAGCGGTATCTGGGTCAGTGCCATTTTCAAAACTGATGCTGATCCGGCTTCGACCTGAAGAGTCGCTGCTTGAACTAAAATATAAAAGGTGATCAATTCCTTTAATTTGTTGTTCAAGAACTTGTGTGACACTTTCCTCAACTGTTTCTGCTGACGCACCGCTATAACTTGCGCTGACCGTAATTCGTGGTGGCGCAATATCTGGATAGCGCTCTACCGGTAAATTGAGCACAGCAAATAGCCCGAGCGCCATGACGATGATCGCCAAGACACCTGCAAAAATCGGTCGATAAATAAAAAACTTAGACAGCATCAGTCCATGTCACTTTTCAATTAATGAAATAAAATATGTTGATTGATTTTTTCAAAAAATCTTATTGATAATCAATCACAATGTGCTTGATTACAAGCCTAGACTACATAAAAACCTTGCTTGAAGCGAAATATGTAGAAAATATGGAGAGCCTCCACTTCAGCTATTTTAGTAAATTTATGTGACAAAACCGCCTCTGTCATGAAGTCTTAGCCACTGCCCTGCAATGTATGCCTGCAACTTCATTCATTTAAATAAAAAGATGCCGAGGCAGCCATGCAAAAATAATTAACAAAACAGTTAAATCTAGCCATAACAAGCAAAGTGAAATCCTCATGGGGCGTGTCTTCACTGCTCCTTTTTAGCGTTTTTGGTTTATCTGCATGTAATTCGGATGACGATAAAACCCATGTCACCAAGCCCCCTATTTTGCCTGATACAGGTTTTGTCATTGTTGGGCATCGTGGTGCCAGTGCTTTGCGACCCGAGCATACCCTTGCCGCATATCAAAAAGCGATTGATGATGGTGCGGATTTTATCGAACCCGATTTAGTGCCAACCAAGGATGGCTATCTGGTTGCGCGCCATGAAAGTGAAATTTCAGGGACAACCAATATTAGTACGCTGTCACAATTTGCGGATCGAAAAACCACCAAAAAAATCGATGGTATCGACTATACAGGATGGTTTACAGAAGACTTTAATTTGAATGAACTGACTCAAAATGTAAAAGCACGTGAGCGTATTGCTCAATATCGCCCTAATAACACTCAATATAATGATCAATACAGCATCCCAACGCTCGAACAAATCATTGAACTTGCCGACGCTCACTATAAAAAAACTGGGAAAATTGTTGGTTTATATATTGAAACCAAGCATCCCACATTTTTCCAACAGCAAAATCTAGCCATGGAAGATCGCTTACTCACAACGCTTGCCAAATACAGTTATACACGTGATATCGCGCCTGTATATTTACAGTCTTTTGAAACCACCAATCTTAAATACTTACGTGATCAACTCACGCAAAAGAAAACCCTCAAACATGGCAAAATTATTCAATTATTAGATAGTCCAACTGCCATACCGGGTGACTTACAGCAACAAAGCTCACCTCAAAATTATGCAAGTTTAGCCACTGCAGAAGGCCTAAAATCAGTGGCTAAATATGCAGATGGTGTAGGCCCAAGTAAAACGTATATCTTTTCAAACACTGAATTTAAACAAACCAGTTTTGTCAAAGATGCCCATGCTGCTGGTTTGAAAGTCCATCCTTATACACTCAGACCTGAAAATGGTTTTTTACCTGACTATTTAAAATGTAGCTCTGTGGCGACAGAACGCTGTGATACCGGTGCGGCCAAAGAATTTGAAAACTTCTATAAAGCTGGTGTAGATGGTGTATTTGCCGATGATCCAGGACTGGCACGTAAAACCTTAACGCAACTGCAAAAGCCCTAATTTTCCTAAAATGAAAAAAGACGCCGAGGCGTCTTTTTTATTGTTCAATGGAAACCTTAAAGCGGGTTTGCCAAATATTCTGCGGCTGACTGCGTTGCCACTGGCTGAGGTGCTGGAGCTGTCGGAGCTGTCGGAGCTGTCGGAGCTGTCGGAGCTGTCGAAGCTGTCGGAGCTGTCGGAGCTGTCGGAGCTGTCGGAGCTGTCGGAGCTGTCGGAGCTGTCGGAGCTGTCGGAGCTGTCGGAGCTGTCGGAGCTGTCGGAGCTGTCGGAGCTGTCGGAGCTGTCGGAGCTGTCGGAG
>NZ_VPBO01000043.1:0-10499 GCF_013418655.1 Acinetobacter sp. YH12128
ACGTAATTTAAGGGTTTTCATGTACTTATATTAACAATCAAAACTCAAGGAAAATAGTCCTTAGTTAAATCAAACGACACTTCATGTCGTGTCGCTTATATCTCTGACCTGAAGGACAGAGTTTTACGCTCCATTTGATAAAATCGCGCAAGGCGACGCATTTATTTTCATTAGCCCTGAATACAACCACGGCTATAGCCCTGCGCTCAAAAATGCGTTGGATTACCTCGGTAAAGAATGGGGCGGAAAACCTGCGGCATACGTTAGCTATGGTGGCACCAATGGTTCACGTTCAATTGATCAAATTCGCCAAGTGGCAACCCAATTGGGCTTAATTGACAGTAATGCTGTGGTTGAAATTCGTGACATTTTCACGCGTAATCAAGCAGATAAATTCGAACCGAATGAATTTGACAACAAAGCGGTTAAAGCGATTTTCAAAAAATTACTGCAATATGTGAGTGCTTAATTCTTGCCGTTCGCGTGATAGATGCCGCCTTTTGTAAGTTCAGGCTTACATTATTTTCGGCAGATAGCAGCTATACGCCATGCATCATCCACGATAAAGTTAAAGCATACAGAGGCAGGACGTCACTGAACATAAAACAACAATGATAAGACTAAGCAGGAAGCTTACGGTAGGACAGGAGTTATACCGCTAGAATGAATCTGAAAAAGCCTCGACAGGATGTCGGGGCTTTTTTCATTTCAAATGCTACATAAGAATAGCTCTAACATGAGCCACAACCAAACTCAGGGCAATGGCTCATTAGATCTCACCCAATCGGATGCGATTACTTTTTAGAACTTTCCACAATTAAACGCGTCACCAAGTACAAACGCGGTACGATAGAATCCGTCAAAATATATTCTGCTTTATCTGAATGTAATCCATCTCCAGACATGCCGATTCCTTCAATGATCGCGGCTTTCGAACTAACCCCAGCAAAAGCGGCATCGGTACCACCACCCCAAGCGGTCGTTTCAACTTTCATCGGCAGCTTTAATTCGTTTGTGTAAATCTGCTGGGCTATCACGGCTAATTTTTTGGCTTGTGGACTGGCTTCTAAAGGTGGACGACGCACTTCAAATTTAACTTCGACCTGACTTTCCGCCAATTTTTTGGTTTTGACTTTTTGCTTCAAGGTTTTTTCCAACTCAGCAAAATCTTGTGGTTTTAAAGAACGAGCATCTGCCTGTGCTGTCGCATGGTCAGGAATCACATTTCGGGTTTTTCCAGCCGTCGCAACAGTCCAATTCAGCTTTAAACCCGTTTTCGAATTGGATAGATTTTCCAGTTGTTGAATCTGAAAAGCCAGTTCTGTCAAGGCATTGACCCCTGCTTCAGGTTTTACCCCCGCATGCGAACCCCGCCCCTTAATATCTAAATAAGCCGCACCAATCCCACTGGTGGCTAACATCAAGCTTCCCTCTAAACCACCGGTTTCAAAGGAGAGGACAACATCCTGATTTTGAGCCGTATCCATAATCAATTGGCGCGAGCCGGGTGAACTGATTTCTTCATCTGAATTAATTAATACCGTAATGGTGCCGTAATCTTGGTACTTCAGCTGTTTCAGCATATCCAAAACATGAATCACTGCAGCAACACCTTGCTTGTCATCCAAAATACCCAAGCCATAGGCTTTATTACCGTCTATGCGAAACGGTTGACCTTGTAATTGGCCCTTTTGATACACCGTATCGTTATGCGCCAACAACATAATGTTCGTTTGACCTTTGCCTTTTAGTACCGCTTTTACAATCGGCCCTGTCTGATCTGGCGCACCATCGAGTTTCATGATGTCTTTGGGCTGAATCACGTTCACCTCAGCCCCTGTGGCTTTTAATTGCTCTGCGACCACCTTGGCAATTTGATTCAAACCCTCAATATCTTTACTGCCAGATTCAATATTGACCAAGGTTTTCAAGGTCTCTAAATAACTGTGTTTTTGACTTTCCGCAATTTTCTTAATCTCTTGTGGAGATGCTGCCCAATTTGCTGAAGCACTAAGCGCAATGGCACAACCTAATGCGAGCTGAAGTTTTGACGTCGTCCGTTGTTGTGTAAGTGTTCTTAGCATCGATCTTATTCCCTGTATATTTTTCATTATGAATTTTTAATGTCTGATAAATTAGTTCACCATTCAACCAATTAATCGCAAAAATATGTAACACCGCTGATAAAGCTTTTAGTCACTTCAAAACCAGCTTCCAGCTGTTTTAAAAGCGGTTTAGATCGATTTGGAAACATAGATCTAGCATTCGAGAGCCTAGCTGCTATGCAATGCCTTGAAGGAACGGTCAGAATTAAAATTTAAGTGTTGTACGTTTTGGCTTACATTAGATGCGGATAATAGACACTATTCACGTTATTGGATTACTTTTATATTAAGGTCATACAGCGACAGGATGTCACTGAACATAAAACAACAATGATAAGACAATGAGCAGGAAGCTTAACGGTAGGACAGGAGTTATACCGCTAGAATGAATCCGAAAAAGCCCCGACAGGATGTCGGGGCTTTTTTCGTTTAGGCGATGTGAAAGCAACATTCCATGTATTTGCACAGACTAAACATCGACCTGAAAACCTAAATCGACATCACAAGCGGCTTGACCACCTCGTATCCCCCAATTTTCTAGAGGGCTTTCACGTAAGGTAATGATGATATGGTCGGCCGGAATGCCAAATTCCACCAAATTTTGCACCAGTAATTGATATAACTTACGCTTAGTTGCTACGGTTCGTCCCGCAAAACAATCAATGGTGATATGCGTAAAGCGCTCAGGCTGCGTCAAATGATCAAACACCTGAAACCGATGTGGCGCATGCACTTGCAAACGTATATTGCGGTCATATCGAGGCAACTGAAAACTCTGTTGTAAGGCGTCAAAAACGGCATTTATCAGCTGTTGTTCTTGTTCAATGCTGTATTGCATCCGTATATCGATTTGTGTTGCAGGCATGCGCGAAACTCATTGTTGTTATTTAAATCACTACACTAGCAGGATTTAGCGGCGTTCTGCTGTAGGCATTTACCTACAGCACTTGCAGTATTTACGCCTGTAGCCTCAACAGCAAAGCGCCTATAGTAGGAACATACAAAGACAGGATGTCTTGCAATAAAAATAAATAATGCACATGCAGCAGGAACGCTGATCGGTATGACAGGAGTCATATCTTTAGAATGAATCTAAAAAGCCCTCGATAGGATGCATATTCTTGCCCAATTGGACACTTGATAGTATATCGTACTGGACACAGATTCTTCTTTTAATTGGACACTCTTATTTTCAGACACTCTTTGCATCTAAAACGAAATTTAAACGAAAAAAGTAAAATGATTCCTATGAAAAAAGCGGTTATTGCACTGAGTTGCTTAAGTATACTTTTGATGGCCTGTTCCTCGCTTCTTAATCTAAGTATTCAGAATTCACTAAAAGAAGTGAGAACATCAAAATTCCTAAAAAATGAAGATAAAACAAAAAACATTGGTGGGATTGATGCAAATAGTAATGGTGTGCGTGATGATATTGAGGGATACATAAAGCTCAAATATGGGAATAACCCTGAATTTGTTAGCGTATATATATGCAGTATGCACAAGAATTACGAAGAAAGCTGACTTTGGCTAGTGATGATCGTGAGGTCTATCGTAGAGCGTCACACGAAGTTAGTAGAAAAATGGTTTGTGCTGCGGAAATTGACTATAAAGTTGAGCCTGAAAAAATGTATCGGGACACAATGATCATTTATGCCCTGTCGGTGAATACCAAGCAACGTAAGGCTGAAAGTAATCGTATTAGCTCGTTGGTGAGTGGCATGGTATTCACATTACCAACTGAGGGACACTGCAAAATTAATGAATACGTTTATTAAAGTGTCCAACTTAAAAAAGAATGGGTGTCCAAATACTTATTGATTTTGCAATAGGATGTCGAGGGCTTTTTTCATGTCGTCATTCATTCAGAGATCGCACTCTATTCGTCGAAAAATCGCAATTTATCAACAATACTTACATCGCAACAGTAAAACTGTACTTATAATCGGCAGAGAATTTAGACAGAATAACGGCTGCGAGTTCAGCAGCTCGAACTGTCAGCGCTTAGGGATTAGGCGACAACAATAAAAATTGAATTAAAAAATTAGAGAATGACCTATGCAATTGCAACAGCAACAACTGAATAGTTTTACCCGCATTTTTTATGCCGCTCCAGAACACAATAGCCCGCAAGATCTTGCACAATATATTGGCGCGCATCGACAAGAGCTTTTACAACAAATCCATGAAAATGGCATCTTACTGTTTCGTGGTTTTAACATCGAGCAACCCGAACAATTTAACCAACTGATTGAACAATATTTTCAGTTTACGCCATGGAATGCATTTAACCCCAACATGCCCAGCTGGGTTGCATCTTGGATGCGAAAATACAGCGAGAAATTGCTCGGCGCAGGCGACTACCGTCGTTATATCGATCGCAACACAGTGCAATTGGGTCCAGTCGAAAACTCGGTACAAGGCCCACATGTTGAAGGTGGTGTGCGCTCAGAACGCTCGCGTTATATCGCCTTATTTTGTCAGGAACCTTCGACGTATTTGGCAGAAACAGGATTTAATAACTTAGAGCAGATTTGGGAGAATTTTCCGAAACATCTACAGGAAAAATATCTTGGTGCATGGAACCATTTTTCTTATGTCTCGGCGCGCGAGGTGGGGCTATTTGACCGATTATTGCTGAAAAAGAGCCCGTTTAGTCTAGAGATTCGACAAGATAAAAAAGCCAAACTGACCTTGCAGCGTTCGCCACTGGTGATTCATCACCCCGATACGAAAAAGCATGTGATTCAGCCGTGGGCTTTTGCTAATAATACCAATCCATTTGCCCATCAGGCGGCCAAAAATTGCTTTGAAAATCGCGGGGAGATTGAAATCGATTCGACAGCGGACGGCATGCAACTGACTTGGGAAATTTACACGCCAGAAGGTCAACAAATTGAATGGAGCGATGCCGAAAAGCAGCAATTTTTTGATGCGATGTATAAAGATGCCCTGCTTTTGCAGTGGCATAAAGGTGATGTTGCGATCGTCGATAATATTAAAATTGCGCATTGGCGAATGAATGGAGAACAAGGAAATCGTAAATTAATTCAAATTCAAGCCAATGCATTTAATGCCGATGAGCACTATGCGGCTTAGCTGACGGATTTAAAATTCGTGCAGGCCTGTATGTGAGAAGCCCCGTAGGGGCTTTTTTTTTATTTTTTGAATTTTTTGTTTATTTTTTAGCCGCTATTTTGGCTCAATTTTGAATAACCATGCTTTTTCACCGTCCTCAATCCCCCAAATGGCGCCATCTTTGGCCTCAATCAAGCCACGGATCCGCTGTTTCATATCGATGCGCTGGATTTCTGTTACTGGTTGATGTGCTGTGTCCACAATCACGATTGCTTGAGACGACAATCCGCCAATCAGCGCTTTATTTTTCCACAAGGGGAACTTTTGCCCTTGGTAGAACATCAAACTCGACGGTGAAATCACCGGTGTCCAGCTGATGGCAGGCGCTTCAAATTCAGGCCGTGTAAGATGATCAGGAATCGGTTGATCATCATAATGATCGCCATTCGACACATGTGGATAGCCATAGTTTTTCGCACGCTGCACAAGATTTAACTCATCACCGCCTTTCGGGCCCATTTCGGCCACCCAAAGCTGCTGTTTTGCATCAAATGCCATGCCTAAAGGGTTACGGTGCCCGAAGCTCCACACTTGCTTGGCAACTTCGCCTTGGGTCTGAAATGGATTATCTGCAGCAGGCGTTCCATCACTATTTAAGCGCAGCACTTTACCCAAATTTGACTGCAGATCTTGTGCAGGATCAAACTTCTGACGTTCGCCCGAACTCACCCATAATTTTCCATCTGCGCCAAATTGCATACGGTGTGAATAATGGCCTTGACCTTCTACTTTTGGAATTTGCCTCCAAATGATTTTTCGCTGTTTTAAACTTGGCGCAGCTTCATTTGGGTTTAATGTGGCTTTTTCGATGACAGCGCCATAACCGCCCTGTCCTGCTTCTGCATAGCTCAGATATATCTGATGATTTTTTTCAAACTGCGGATCAAGTGCAATATCACCTAAGCCGCCTTGTCCGCCATAGGCAACTTTGGGAAGGTTTTTCACCTGTATTTTCTGCTGGTTTTGCGGATTAAAGATAATTAGCTGACCTTTTCTTTCAGTCAGCAATATACGGCCGTCTGAGAGCGGCTGGATGGCCCAAGGCTCATTGAATTGAGCGATTTTTTGTATTTTAAAGCGCTGTTCTTGCTGGACTTGTGCAGAATTTTGAGTTTGGCTTGGTGTTTGATCTTGTGCTGTAGTTGTGGTGTTTTCCGCATGGCATGCGGCTGTCATCAAGATGCCAACGATCAGGCTAGGCGTTCGAAAATATTGTATGCATTGTTTCATTTACTGTTCCCTTCCCTTTTATAATCATTTGATTCTAATCAATTAATCAGATGATTTTTCTTTGGAAAGGTAACAGAATAATTTTGTACGTTTTGGCTTACATGACATGCAGAAAATTGCGGCTTTCCAAGTTTATGAAACAGGCCTAATCTACAGTTATCAGGAGACAGGAAGTTTCCGAAACATAAAACAATAACAATAAGTTTCTGCATCAGGACGTGAGATATGACAAGGAGTTGTATCTAGAACACGAAATACGAAGAAAACCCCGACAGGATGTCGGGGTTTTCTTTTTCTATCTATTGATTATTTACGACCCTTTAAAAAAATCCCCCAGATTCAGCTGGAGGATTTCACGATCATGATTTTCCGCGATCGAACTTAGAGACTTTTCAAATAAGCCACAACATCATCATGACCTGCCATTTCTGCAAGTTCTAAAGCGGTATATTGGGTTTTGTGCTTTACATCTGCACCTTTGACTACCAATAGCTTCACTACGTCTAAATAGCCGTTTTCTGCGGCTGCATGCAGTGCGCTGTAGCCTTCTTCATCGGCAGAGTTTACGTCTATGCCATTTGCCAAAGATTTATCGACTTCAGCCAGTTCACCTAAAGATGCCCAGTACACTAGCTCAGGCAGATGCAGTTCTTCATCGTCTTCAGGGATTGGGGAGATAGAATTAAAGTTCATATTTTTCTCACAATAGTATTAATAAGGGCTTAGTTAGATATTAGATTAATTAAAACCAAATAATTAACAACACAACAAAATATTAACTCTCTCCAACCCACAGTTGAATTGTCGCACACAATTGTAATCCATATACCCAACCAATAAAGTCGCCTAGCTCTTGACCGTTAAAACTCAAATCAATAGTTTTATTCCTAAAAGTAGTAGGCAAATCATTAGGAATTCCTTTTATAGACCATACACCATTATGACCAATTGCATTTCTAAGATGCCTTGCAAAGGCATACCATTCTTGTGACCTAAAATGATCAGATTTATTATTTTCAAAAGCATAACTTTTGGCAGCTTCGAAAGTTTCTAAAATCATGTAGTAAAATGTTTGTTTAACAAACATTTTTGCTGAACCATTGTCTAAAGTATTTGAAAAATTAATATTATATAAAAGCCAATCTGTAGCAGCTACTTCATTTCCGCTTAAGACATATATTTCTTTATCTGATACTGTTAAATTATAATTACTCAAATAACGGCTTGTTGGTTCTTTTACTGCTAATCCGTAAGCACCTAAACTAAACCAAAAGGCATCACGGACGTATTTCATTTTTTCTAAACATCTTTCTTTTGTCATAATTTTAAATATTCTAAATATCATTTCTATTAGAGCATAAAAAGCCCCCTTTCGGAGGCTTTTCTTTTTAAAGAATCACAACTTAGGCTTTCGCTGTAGATGCCTCTTTAACATCAATTTTATCACTGTCGTTTTCATGCATGATCAATGCAACCGCGATCGCAGTAATCAGTACAGGTAAACCCACCGCCATAAAGTTGAAATGCGCAGGTAAGTTCATACCGAGCAAACCACCAATCAGAATCGGCCCTACAATCGCGCCCATACGACCAATTGCAGAAGACCAACCAATACCCGTCGAACGTACAGCAAGTGGGTAATACTGCGCCACATAGCTGTACAGCAGCATTTGCGAACCAATAGATGCAGCACCTGCCAAGAACACCAAAATGTATAGCAAGAACTGATTTGATTGGAAGCCCATCAAGCTCATCACAATCGCGCCCATCATACCCAAAACCATCAGCACAGGTTTTAAATGGAAACGGTCAGCCAAAATACCACCGCCAACAATACCCACAACTGCGCCCACGTTCATGACCATCATAAACATTAAGCTGTTATCCATAGAATAACCGGCTGCCATCATCAGTTTTGGTAACCAGCTGCTTAGCGCATACATGGTCAATAGGCACGTAAAGAACGCCACCCAAAACAATAATGTATTTACGGCACGACCACGGCGGAATAAACTCACCACGTTAGCAGCTTCAGGCACGCTTTCTTGAGGCAAAGTGAACACTGTATTTTCAGTCACTTTCACTTCAGGTGCTAAGCGCTTCACGATACTGCGGGCTTTTTCCTGTTTGTTTTCTTTCACCATAAATGCCAAAGATTCTGGTAAAAATCTCCAAATCACAGGTAAAAGGAAAAGTGGAATACCCGCAATAAAGAACATGATTTGCCAACCAAAGTCAGGGGTGAACCATGAACCTAAAAGTGCCGCCATCACACCACCGACTGCATAACCACTAAACATCGTCGTTACCAGTGTGCTACGCATCTTCTGCGGCGCGTATTCAGACGTTAAAGCCACAAGGTTAGGCATTACACCGCCAATCCCTAAACCAGCCAAGAAACGCAAAATACCAAATTCTGTTGGATTCGACGCAAAACCACCGGCAAAGGTCAAACCACTAAATAAAACGATACAGATCATAATGACTTTTTTACGGCCAATCTTATCCGCTAAAGAACCAAAGAACATGGCACCAAACATCATGCCTGCGAGCGCAGTACTGGCAAGCATCCCCGCTTGCATTGCACTTAAGCCCCAGTCTTGCATCAATAATGGTAAAACCACGCCATTAATCGCTAAATCGTAGCCATCAAATAAAATAATCAATAAGCACCAAGCCACTACATTGAAGTGGAACGGGGTAAATTTAGCCTTATCGACTACAGAATTTATGTCTATTTTTTCCGTTGTCATCGTTCTCATCTCCCATGAGTACTTGTCCATAACATTCATTGAATTTTTAAGTAAAATTCAACAGCCACGGAATATACGGAACAGTGTTTTCTAGGGATATTAGACGTATGTTTAATAAATCTAGTCGCTTATAAGTACATGTTAATTGTGTTATTTTTCATGCTTTAGTTTAATTATTAAACATTATCAATATATGATTATTTAACTGATTTTTTTAAATAATAATACCCTTATTTTCAGGCCTAATTCTTCTATTCTTTCATTAAACTTCAGAACGACACACCATCATTTATTTCTATCTTTAGTTTAGAAAAATTTTAAATGTCTAAAAAACAAACGCAATTACATCTTTAGAAAAGCTCGCTTTAACGCACTTGATTGTTTTAAAAACATTTATAGCACTGAGATTAAGCGATCACCAGCTTACAGCGAAATCCACGAGACGCATAATATGACTGCGCGCCATTATGGTAGCTAAATACATGATCATAACGTCGATCACAAAACAGTGCCCCGCCCTTTTGCCGAATATCCGCTGGCGTCACAATCCAGCTCGAAGTCTTTAAATCGAAATGAAAAACTTGCTGTATCGCTCGATAGTCTTCTTCCGTCAGTAGCTCAGCACCGATGTCTCGAACCATGTCTATAACGTTATTTTTCGGGGGATGATCCTTCCGATTCTCCAAGGCATCACGGTCATAGCACAAGTTTCTTCTAAACTTTGGCGACTCTAAGCTGCAATCATAAAATATCAGGTCATTAGATTGCTGATTCAGCATCACAATATCTGGCTCACCGCCTGTTTTTTCCATTTCGATTAAAATTTGTAGTTTTGAGGGCTGTGCTATCAATTGTTTTTTAACATAATCCCAAAGTAATTCTGGATGACGCTGCATATTTTCCTCAAAGCGTTGCTGCAATATCTCTAAAATAGAGACTTCATCAAGATCTTGGAGCATATGTACATCCTATTGTTTTTATACCTTGGAGACTGAACTTCACTATAAAGAATATAGGCTCACCTTGATGTAAATTTTTAGCGCTGTTTAGCCTCATTCTTTTTTAATATCTCTCGTTTTCCTATTTTTGTGCTTTAGCTTTTTCTACTTTTATAACGTTCTTTTCCTTTTTTCTTTTTTCTCCTTGCATAAAAAAACACCCCCTGACGTATCAGGGGGTGTTTCGAATAATGAGCTGGCGATGACTTACTCTCACATGGGTAACCCCACACTACCATCAGCGCTAAGAGGTTTCACTTCTGAGTTCGGGAAGG
>NZ_VPBO01000044.1:0-10365 GCF_013418655.1 Acinetobacter sp. YH12128
ATACCAACGAACAGCCCAAAGAATGATTTCACCTTGAAAGTGCCGACCGTGGAAGGGATTCATCTGCTGTATCTCGAAATAAATAAGATATTTAGCTTATCATGTCAGCCTATTTGCAACAGTGCCGTTCTATGCACTGGATTTTTCTATCTGGGGCTTACAGTTCAAATTTCGAATAAGAGATTTTATGTTAAATAGGTTCGATTAAGCAGATCGTCTTCTAATTTTGAACATTGCTCATCATCAATGACTCCGGTAATACTTTGTAGCCACAACCCATCTGCTGCTAAACGAAGTAACTCTAAATCAGGATGACTATCCGTTTCTGCATGTTGAGATAATCTATTTTTTAGCCATTCCATCCAAATTTTATTAAAGGTAGGCTCTGTGATCATAGTCATTGATAACGCTGACCAAGCAGAAACCACCCCATCTATTTGATGGATAAAAGAACTATGAATATAAGCTCGTGTGAATTTACCATATTCTGTTGGATCGCGTTTAATCAAGTATTCAACTGTTTGATCTAAATCAAGAATTATTTGATTGAACATTTCTTCTATCAAATTTTTTTTATTCGGGAAATGGTGAAATACCCCCCCTTTTGTTATACCTACTGCTGTAGCAATATTTTGAATAGAAACACCAGAAATACCCTTTTGAGAAACAAGAATAGTTGCCTGTTCAAGGATGCGCTTTCGAATAACCTCTGGTTGCTTCTTTTGTTGCCGAATTTCTTTCACTTAATGACCTGCTGATTGCGAAAATAAATTAATAATTATTACGCCAGATACGATAAAACCAATTCCAATTAAAGCAGGATTATCTAGTGTCTGTTTAAAAACAAAGTAGCCAACTACAGCAGTTAGAACAATCCCAACACCAGCCCATATAGCGTATGCGATACCTAAAGGGATTGTTTTAATAACTTGTGATAATAAATAAAATGCCGTGCTAAAAAAAATAAAGACCATCACGCTTGGAAAAAGTTTTGTAAACCCTTCCGATTTAACTAAAAAACTACTTCCAATCACTTCGGAAACTATTGCAAATCCAAGTAATACATAAGCGAGTAACACACTGTTCATAAGTAATCATACCTAAAATACCAATCGGAAGGTATGTTAAATTTTCAAAAAAAAATTATCAATAATTATTTTAGATTTTCTAAAATTAACATAATACACGTTATACGAAATTAAAAAATGGAGCCTAAAGCTCCATTTTTTAATAATTTTTTTAAATTGCTAAGCGCAAATTTAGTGCTTTTACAACTTTAATCACCGTATCAAAACTAGGGTTCACATCACCAGAAAGTGCTTTGTAAAGACTTTCTCGGCCTAGACCTGTATCTCGTGATAATTGAGCCATTCCTTTAGCTTTAGCAATGTTACCTAAAGCTTTAGCAATGAATGCGGCATCACCATTAGATTCTTCGATACATGCTTGTAAGTAAGCCTGCATATCTTCTTCTGTTTTAAGATGCTCAGCACTGTCCCATTTGCGAAGTTTAATAGCCATTTATAGCTCCTCCTCTAAATCTTGTGCCAATTGCAGGGCAAGTTTTATATCTTTACTTTGCGTAGACTTATCTCCGCCTGCTAAAAGAATAACAACCCTTTGCCCTTGTTTGCAGTAGTAAATCCTATAGCCTGGTCCAAAGAAGAAACGTAATTCAGAGACACCTTCACCAACTGGTTCAGTATCTCCAAAGTTTCCATCTTCAACCCGATCAATTCGGACTTGTATGCGTCTTTTTGCCTGTTGGTCTTTTAACTTGGTGAACCATTCATCAAAGACTTCAGTGGTATATATTGAGTACATAAACAAAATGTATCCTACAGGATACATTTATGCAAGAAATAAACTTGGTTTTGGGGAGCCTGAAACGCTGAATTTCGTATAACAGCCATTATGTTAAATGGATAAGGAATTGTGAAGTAGTTATCAAATTTTTTATCATTAATTCCTTATGCTTTAATATGTTCATTCTTAATAAATAATCAAATTATAAATGAAAGCATTAATAACAGTTGGTTGTAAAACCGATCATGGTGGAATCATTATTTTAGGTGATTCATCTTTTACTGTCGAAGGTAAAGCAGTACATCTTGATGGCATGACTCACTTTTGTCCTAAATGTAAGGTTCAATCACGTGCAATCGCATCTAATCAAGGTTTTATGACCGTTGGTGGAAAAAGTATTGTTGCTGTTGGTGATACTTCTAGTTGTGGATCAAGATACCTAAAGCTATCTGATCTAGCCGTGTTGAGTAATGGTTCTGGAAGTAGTTCAAGCAAATCTTCTATTTCTAGTTTTCAATCAGTAACACAACAAAATAGTTTTGTAAGTAATTTCAGTTCTAATAATAAAGTTGCAAGCTACCCATCATGTGATGAAGAAGGTAACTGTATTGAAATCGAAGAAAAACCTATACAGCCATTTACATATTTAGAAGAAACTTTTATCGCTCCTTTAAGAGTTCTTTTTGGGGGGATAAGTAAAATTGGAAAACTAGGTATTAATGGAAAGGCTCTAGTATATCCTAATGATAAAACAGCAGGAAAAGCAGCAGAAGCAATGGGATATAAAAAAACAAACTACAGAACAAAAAATGGTGCAGCAGTCTATAAAAAAGGTAATAGTTATATATCTCGAGATGTTGATGGGCATAATGGTGGGGCATGGAAAGAAGCTAGTAGTGTTGACAAGTTAAATAGTAAAAGCACTCGGAATGGAACATTTGATGTAAATATGAATAGAATCGGAGATTAAATTATATGTTGGAAAATTTTAATAGAAATATCACCTTCTTAGGCGAAGGAATCTATGATCCTAATTCTTTTATAGGCTTATGGATTGATGAGGGGGTATGGTCTGATGTTGAATATTGGAAATTAGAAAAAGATTTATTAAGTATAAATTTTCATTATTCTAATAATTCGGCAATACCCCGAGATATATTGAAAGGAGTTATGAGAATTACTCAATTAATGTTTGTTCCAGATTGGAGTGACTTTTCAATTTATAAAAAGCACGAACTATATACTTTAGATGAAGATTGGGGAATACCAACAATTTTTGATAGATATGAAAGGTTTAAATATGTATTAGGAATTTTATTTACAGATGAAATCAACTTGGATGATCAAGACTTTGGTTATGATTTGAAATCGAATTAAATTATTTAATATTCCTAAAATTAACATAATACGCGTTATACGAAATGCGTTATAATTCCACTTAGAAATCAATGCTGTAGTTTCTAGTTGATAGCCCACCTTCCCCAAGGTGGGCTTTTTTTGTGATTTTTCACGTTCCACGCTTACTTCTTGAGCAATGCTCCACGGTTTTAATAAGCCCAGGTGAACAATCAGATCAGCCATATGGCTTAAAGAAGCGGCTCCAGAAGCCTCTTTTTTCCGGTTCTGGGTCTACGTGTTCAGGAACAGGGATTCGCTTGTTTTCTTTTTCAACCGGAATAGTCAATCCATCATCTTTAGGTTTGGTTTCTAGTTTTGGATCTATCGCTATATCTGTTTCAGGTTGATGATTATTAGCTGTAGTGGCTTGGGATGGTTTCATTTCAATGAGGGTCAGGAGTGTGTCGATGCGAGAATTAGCTTTTGCTTCTCTATCTTCTGCCTTTTCTAGTTGTTTCTTTAGAAACTCAATCTGATTTTTGAGTTCTTCCACTGTTTTATCATTGTATTCAGGTGTATCTAGGTTTTGTATCGGAGACATGTCAATACGTTTTGGGTGTTTTCCACCAAAAGGCTCACCATAGACACGAAGTAATTCTGAGAAGTCGATAGAACCATCATGATCACGACTTAATACTCCGTTTTTTATATCTTTGTAGAGTGTGGCCCGAGATTTTTTATACAGTGTTGCAGCATCACTAACACTGTATTTTGTACTTGTTTTCATACTGTATTACTGTGTATTTAGGAGACGTATTAAAGAATACAACAAGTGTATTCTTTAATACACTCAAGGTTTAAAGCCTAATTGCTTAAGTAACCTAAAACACCATTTCTAAAATCCTCACTGGTAAAGGTTCTATCAACAAAACGCATATCTTCTTCTGTATTTATTAAATCTCTCAAAAAGCCGAGTTGATAATCCCATTCATGATCTAATTGTATAGAGCCACTAATTTCTGAACCGTCAGAAGTCTCAATTTGGATATGAGCTGAATAACCTTTAGTATTTTTTTTAGCACTTAATAAAGCAATTGCATCAATAAGCATTTCAAATTCCTTATATGACTATAGTTTAATTATTTAGTCTCAGATTTTAATTCTGGATCCTTCACTCACTGAGAGTTTAGTTGTTAACAGCATTGTTTTTAGTAGCTGACATAAATCCCACTTTTTCTAAGTATGGATACAGTTCTTTAGCACGATGTGGATCTTGCAGCATGTCAGCTATACGAATTGCAAATTGCGGAAAGCTTTCGGTGCCTTGGGAGTACTTACTCATCTCAGGTAATTGAGAGAGTTTATTAGCAAATAAATGTCGCTGAGCCTTAGTCATTTTTGAAACAAGATCTACGGTATTTGGATCTCGTGTCGAGTTTAAATTCTGCTCTGTTTGCTTGTTTTTAAATAAAAATGAAAAGCCGTAAATTGAACGTCCTTTTTTATGTTGTTCGTATTCAACAGTGATGTCAGTGTGTTCATTAAGCTGTTTAACTGAAATATCTAGTACTCGTTTTTTTAAATCAGAAATTATCGCGTAGTCTGTTTTATCAACTCCTAATTTTTCTCTAAAATCGGCTAATTCAAAAATTGGCGTTTTACCTGTACTTCGCCACGCTATTAAAAGCTCATATAAACGGATTGCATAAGCACTACTCAGATTACTAATTTGTTCTAGCTCATATTTAGTAAAATGTTCTTCTAATCTTGTAATTAATGGAACAATGGCTGGGGAAAAAATAAGTTTAACCACGGCTTCATTCTCTATATATCTGATTTCACTAACCCATCTAGATTTAATATGTTCTATGTTTTTAGAGTTTTTTTCTTGATAGCTAAACTGACGTAAGAACAGTGCATTACAAGCATTTTTCAATGTTGTATAAGCCGTATTTCTATGAACATTAAATTGATGTGCATAACTTTCAGCATGAACAACGAGTGGGTCGTTTGTATTGATACCTTTTCCACTTTCTCTAGCTTCAACAATAGCTAATAAGATTAGTCTTTGCTCTGCTAGATCTAGGTTGTAACTAGCATTGATTAAAGCATTATCTTTGACGACAGTATTTTTCATATCTTTATTTTGACGTGATCATTTGATGTCAATATATTGACACTATATTTTGATGTCAATGATTTTTTAGGTTATGCAAGATAAACGTCCATGTATAGCAAGATAAACGTCCATGTATATTAAAAATAATAGGTTATAAAATGTCTATTTAATATATTATCTAATCTATTATTTATAATAAAAACAATAATATATATAGATATTTTAAGATAATATCTTTGATATTATGTATTTAATATTTATTAAATATCTAATATATAATCGGAATTAATAAAAATTCATTAAATACAAACACTTATTGCAATTAGGTGGTTTATAATTCAACCTTAAAATTGACATTATAATATTTGTCAATATATGCAAGATAAACGTCCATGTATAGCAAGATAAACGTCCATGTATAGCAAGATAAACGTCCATGTATAGCAAGATAAACGTCCATGTATAAGCTCTGTAACCCTTTATTTTATAGGGCTACAGAGCATCTAAAAACATTAAAAGTATTTAAAAATAATTAAAAACGTGAATCATGAAAAATTGCCCTTGGTTTTCGCTTCGCTCAAACTCTATTGAATCTCGCTTTCGCTCGATTCGAGGGGCAATTTTTTGGTTAATATTTTCGTGAGTTTTAGAAAAAGCAAAAGCAACTCGGAATTCGCTTCGCTCATAGTACTTTTTTGCTCGCTTCGCTCGGTCTAGGCTCAATTTTCTACATATGATTTACGCCTTTTTTGACTTCACAGCCTAAAAAGCTGTTTTTCAGGGAGTCTAGGCACGACTTTTTGATGTTCGCTCGTAGACACTCGCTCTGATATAACGATTAGAGGCAAAAAATAGGGGGTAGACGCGTTTTTTCACTGATTATCAAGATTACCTATATCAAATAGAGAAAATGGCTTAAAACGCAAATCAGCGCAAAATGGAAAGCAGTTTATAGTCGTACTCAGGACTTTGATCTCAGTTATTTATGTGTGATGAGGGACACACAGATTTTTAATTTCGTTCAGCAGAATCGGCTGCGTCAGGATTTTTTAAGTGAGGTCCCCACTAACCGTTTTTAAAAAGTCGGATCAAAGACTTTGATTTGACTTGTTTTCTCAAGGTTCTTGGAATTTCTGGATCCGATGCCACTCGAATCTGATCTTCTAGGTCGATTTTTACAAATGTGGCTGGAGGGTTTAGACCGCCAAGTCTATGAAGTTGCCAAACTTCATCCTCAAACCACATTCTTCCAATTCTCTTACACACTCCAACTTAATGGCGTGTCCTTTCGTTACTCATTTCAACGCTCGCCTTTCACTCGAATTGAAATGCTTCCTTTGCCATTACAGCAAAGCCCTACTAAGTCACTCTCCCACAGTTCTGTTTTCGGAAGTTGCCTCCGATTGAATAAAGACCTCTTCAAATTAAAGAGAAATCTTTAAGCAATACGGCTTCGTCATTAAACAAAACTGCTTCCCAAGTTAGTATTAAAACAGTTGTTTTCAGTTGCCTGAAAACTGGCAGAACCCGTGCCGATCTCCTACATACAACACCTACATTCCTATCTCCCCCGATCGCAGTTCCAAGTCGTATCAGGTTTATACAATGCAATATGTAGTTAATAATCATCCACGTTCACGCCTTACCCATATCGACATACACAGCCTAAAAAGCACCATGTTGACGACCTTACAGGCTTGAGCTATCCATTGATCTCGACAGCAAAACAGAATGTCTTCCGACAAATTCACTGTTCTACCTAAAATCGAGTACCGATTGCGCCAGCTTTCGCCTTGCAACCCTGACACCTCACGATGCCCTCAAAAGCCCACCTGTGGGTATAACCTACGCCCTTGTCTTTATTTTTGTTTTTGACTTGAAGCGTCTGGTTATCAGCTATTCACGAGGTTACTCATTCCGTGAGTCCTCTGACTGTCTGTTTTAATACAGGGTTTTGGCCCTTTCAGCCTAGGAGGGAAGTTACTCCCACCGCCACGTCACCGTGATCCCGTGTCCTTGTCGCCCAACTGACCTCCACCTTGGGAGTGGAGGGTGTTCATTCATCAAAATGAGTGAACAGGTAGAAAGCGGGAGTCACACCCGCCAGCCCCTAGTGTAGCCGCGCCAGCTAGAGTTTCCTCACGCACGCAGCTTCACCACTAAAGCTTCTCAAAGACTGGCAATCCTCAAGAAGGGGGAGTGTGTCTGATTCATGGGTAGGCAACCCAGGAACCAAACAGAAAAGAATTGGCTCATGGATTGGCAGTCCACGCAAAAAATCAAAGACCCTAAAAGTTTTATATTTGATCAAGTTGCGGTCGTCAAGCCCATTTTGGGGAACTGCTATTTATAGAATCTCCGAAGGTGATTCGCAATCATGCTTAAAGTCTCAAAAATTGCATTTTTGAGACTTTAAGAATTTCTTATAGAATTTTTAATAAATATCTTTTATAAATCTCTTATAGAATCACTTTATTAAAATCACTTTAAGAGTAATAAAAAAATGATTTATTACAGCTATGTTCCTAAAGATTTTACAAAACATGTCATGGGAATGATGACGAACGAATATGATCTTGTTGCTAAGAAATTCATATTGAATATGAATACTGATGAAGCAAGCCGTATGATTTCAAAATGGATTGAGCGTTATCATTTACTGGAAACAGCCCAACAAACCTATCGAAGAAGATTGAACAGTGAGCCAGTTTTTAGCTTGCTGGTTCATTTCACTTATAGTTATTTACCAGGACTGAGTGAGAGTGAATGCTGGGAAAAATTTGATAAAAATGAACCTGCTTTTTTGGTGCAAGTAGAGGCTTACCTGTTTTGTCGAACCAGTGATGCTTTCTTATTGGATGAAAAAACTCAAAAAGTTTTGAGCAAAACAGACAAACAAGATTTATTGAAGATTAACCGTAAAATCTTTGAGATCTGTCCAAGTTCAGAGTCTTTTAGTTACATTGGTGAGGTTAATCCAATCAGCTGTGGTAGATATGAACTGGTACGTCTGACCAAGCCGAAGAAAAGCATTAAAGAGCTTCAAGCCAAGAATTGGACCAATGAAAAACATGTCACAGATTGGACCTGGCGTTTGACTGATAAAGCCTATAAGGAACAACTAGAACAAGGGAAAAGGGTCGTTTTGCGGTTTCAGAGCCTGATTGAAAAAAATGCCAGTCTGGATGAGAAGAAAGCCTATTTTGAACGCCATTTCCGGGCCTTGGAGGGCTATTTAGGCTACCGTGGGGTACGTCAGCAGATCGGAAATTTGTATCACCTAGAAAAACGCTTATTCAAGGATAAATATAATCAGCCCTGGTTTGATCATGGTGCCCGGACTTTAAAACTTTCATATATGAAAAAACTGAAAAGTTCGATTGTAAATAATTCATCATATCAAGAAGCAGAAGCTCATTTTAGGAGTGTATTAACGGAAGATCTCAACAAAAAATACGAAAAATGGAAGGCGAAGTCCAATAAAACCGAGGTATAGGATGTTTTTTAAATCAATCTCAATTAACAATGGTGATAACTCATGCAGAAATATCCTGATGATTATTATCTCAGCCGCCAAGAAATTGACGATTTGAGAGCTGAGGCTAAACACGCGGCAAAATATATGAAAGCTTTTTTCGATTTTAAGACCGAAGCTCGTTATTTATTTAGTGTGACATGGTCCGCCCAAGACGGGGAATTTATTGGACTCTGTGCCGAATTCCCGTCGCTATCCTGGCTAGATCCAGACCGTGATAAAGCACGCTCAGGCATTGAGAGACTTGTCTTTGATGTATTACAAGACATGAGTTCCACTGGAGAAGCCATACCTTAATATTTTTGGAAAAATGCCTGATTCCGCTGGATGTATTCATTCAGATTATTTGAATCTAAGCCGAATATTTGAAGTTTTTTATCGACATATTTAAAAAAGAAGCAGTAAACAATGTGCATTATCCCAAGTGCCAACGCTTCCATTTTGATAACCGGAAATAGAGCAGTCGTGTCCGTAACGAGAATTTCTAATGTGAAACGATTAAAAAAATAGATGAAAAAAGTCACCAGACTCAACAAAGTCAAAAGTGCATAGGCTTTAACACAAGCCTTGCAGTGCTTATTCATTTTTTCCAGTTTCTGAAAAGTTATAGGATTCATTTTGCTCTCTAGGCAGTTAAATTTTTAAGTGAAGAAATTTCTACCGATTCTAAATATCCAGGATTAAAAAAGGGAAAAAATTTCTGTTAGATGATCCCGTGCTTTGTAAAAAAAATATCAAAATTATAAAGAGTTGAATTCTATTAATACATTGAAATTAAACATAATTTTTAATATCGACACACATGATAGCTACCTAATGGAGCTAATTTAGGTAGCTATCATGTGTGATGCTAAGCTTTAAATTTTTTATAAAATATAAGCATTTGATTTTAAATATTATTTTGTTTATGTGGCAAAAATAAAACTCAAACATTAATATTTATAAGTTATTGAAATTAAATATAAAATTCAGATCACACATAATACCTACCTTGATGTGGAAAGAAGCTATTGTGTGTGTCGATCAGAGCATTATATGTAGAAAGGTCTCTAGTTCTTTATCCTGTCTACCCGACTTGTAATATGATTCATATATCAGCTAATTGGGAGTACGGCACTATGTCAACAGTAGATCTAATTGATGAAGATGACAATGAATCAGGTATTGCTGCCAAAGCTGCAAATGTACTTCGAGACCGCTTTATTGCCGCAGCGCAAAGAGGAACAGTGCTGTATGTAGAAAATGATAATTTAATGAGTAAAACACCGAATGGTGTGCCAATTTTGGTTAAACACTTGGACGGCCGGAATCCTGACCTTGCTTACCGACTTGCTGGGCGACGAACTTTTAAAATTAAAAAACGTAAAATTAATTCGAATTGAGGCAGGCTTTTACTCCCATTCGATCGAATTTCGAATAAGAGATGTTCTGTAAATTTAGAGTATAGCCTAACGGAACAAAATAAAGTCTTAAAAAGCAACTCAAAAACCGTATTTATAGACTTAATATTTAATTTCGGTACAATATGTATTTAATTATCTAAACTCTAACGGTACAGAATGCCTAA
>NZ_VPBO01000045.1:0-10256 GCF_013418655.1 Acinetobacter sp. YH12128
ACGACTCTAAATCCAAAAAATTAATCTTATTCAGTAAGATATTACAAACCAATACACAAGGATTTTTTTCATCAACATGGTTATATGAACCTTTGCTGAAATGATATTCAGCATAAGATCTAGCCAAATCTACAGCATCAGCAAAGTTAGTAGCATCCCAAAAGTACACTCCTGCGCCATGTCTGCCATCACAAATTTTGAAGTTTTCTTCACATATTAAATTTGCATATGAACTACATGTACCATGCGTAGCTAATAAATCCAATGTCATAAACCACTAATACTTATAAAAAATAAAATATTTTAATGAATGCGGATAATATCTTATATTTAAAATTAAATCCTATTTATATTTTGAATGTTAATCATCCCCCCTCCTTCAAATTTACTTATTTAACATAAAATCTCTTATATGAAATTTAGAACTTATCCCTTAAAAAGATCATTAAAAAGCTCTTTATCTTTCTGTCTATTTTCTTCTGTCTTACTTTCCGCACTTAAAAACTGCTCAAAATCAGCCCATTGATGTTTAAAAGATTCATCATTCTTAAATTTATTCAAAACCCAAGCGCCAAGCAAAATTTTCCGTCTAGTTTCATTTTTCCGTTCTTGGGCTTTTGCTTCGCTTAAAAGTTTTTGCTGTTTGAGTTTAAGCTCATTCTGTTTCTGTTTTGCCTGTTCTAAGATCTGCTCTTGTTCTTTTTTTAAATACTCAATTTGCTCTTGCAGGGATAATTTTTTCTGCTGTGCTTTGGTGAGTTTCTTTAAAACTGCATCTTTCTTTTCTTGAATATCTGACATAGTATTAAACCGTGATGATCAATAATCAAACATCATCATAGAGTCAAAAAACAAAGCGAGCAATATCAAACGTAGCGAAGCGAAGTTTTCCCCCCGGAGTGAAACGAAGGGCGCACTTACCCACTTTTATCATTTCATTCAAAAGTGGACGTTGCGACAGGGGGAAACCCCTGTACCCCATGACCTCGCTTTAGCATGGTCAGCAACTTTTTCAAAGTTGCAAAAATCAAAACCACGGTATGCAGAAATTTAGGTTTTTAAAGTGGCAATTTTTCATTTGAATGAAAGCAACATCTCACGAAGTGACGGACGTTCAGCCGTTGCTTGTGCTGCTTATCGTGCCTGTGAAAAATTAGAGGATCTGACTTTTGGAAAGACTCAGGACTACACTAAAAAAAAGGGACTTGAATACAAAAATATTTATGCACCAGAACATACCAATACAAAACTTTTAGACCGTCAAACACTTTGGAATACAGTAGAAAAAAAAGAATTCAATGCCAATGGCTCAATGAAAGCCAATGCACGACTCGCCAAAGAATATATCTGTGCTTTACCACATGAATTAACAGATGCAGAACGCATAAAAATCGTTGATGATTTCTGCTCTAACTTTGTCAAAAAACATAATGTGATTGTCGATGCTTGTATTCATGCACCACATGATCATGATGATGAAACCAATAATAAAAATTTCCATGTCCACATCATGTTCACGACCAGAGTCGTGAATGACAAAGGCGAATTAGGCAAAAAACAAAGAATCTTCAACGACCATGGTCCCGAGATCCTGAAGGACAGCCGAGCAACTTTTGCCAATGTTGTAAACACAGTATTGGAAAATGCTGGACTAGATGAACGCATCGACCACCGCAGTTATAAAGATCAAGGCTTAGGTTTCCTTGAACCCACCCATCATGAAGGGCATGAAGCTACAGCACTTCGCAGACAATATGACGAGGAACAAAAAAGACCGCTTGAAGAACGTAACACTGAAATTGTGCTACCAAGAATTGCACTTGAAAATGATGCAATCAAAGCCAAAAATTTAGATGCTGCACGAGAATACCAACAGATCATCAAGGGCCTTGATCAAGAAATTATTGTTCCAAGTCGATTAGAAGATCAGATTACCCAGCTGGAAAACGAACTTCAGTTAACCGAAGCAGAAGAAAAAGAGCTTTTAGCAGAATTAGTAAATCTCAACCTAGAAGAAGAACGCCTGCAAGAACAACAGGTTCAACAGATCGACAACGCATATGATGACTTCATCCGGTGCCAAGATATTTATGCAGAATTTGCCAATCAGTTTTACACCATTCAAAGCAATGCTGCTGATAATCAAAAGCAGATTGAATCAAATCTCACCAAGACAAAACGATGGTTAGCAGAAAACAAAAGCGATTTTTACCTACATAGCAATAATTTGTTTTATGACTCTTATCATCATACTTACAGAGATATAAAAAAACCTGATTTTTATGCGACTGAAAAATCAGTAGAACAGGCAAAAAATGAGAACTGGAGAGAATACGCAACCGAGGTCGAACAACTTGCTAAAGAATACGATATTGAGAATGTCGTCCAACGCTTAGGTCAATGCTCAGAGATACTGGAAAATAATGGGATTGAACGACCAACGATAAAACCCACGTTTTGGCAGAAGCTAAAACGAGAGTACGTTCATTCATTCGATACCCTACATGATTTTAATGATGATATGAGTCCCCTCCTTAAAGCAAAACGGGCAGATGATCTCAAAATTGAACAAGAAAGAATGCAGCAAGTACGCCAAGCGGAAGTAGATCGGCAACGAAGAATTGAAAATGATTGCAGAGAAAGTGAATTTAGAGAGCAATTACGTAAAGAACGAGAGCAAAAAGAACAACGCTATGAACAAGAAAGACACGAACGAGAACATTTGGCATTTTTAAAACGCCAAGAATTGGAAAAACAGCAGAAAAATGAGCCTAAAAAACCAGAAAATGAAAATAACAACGATTACCGACCTTGGTGAATGCTGTTTAAACGCAAAAAAATAGGGTTTTTAGCGATGTTTTGCTAAACCACAGAGATTTTATAGTTGAGTTAAGAAAAAACTCTTAAATCGCAAATGAGAGCATTTAGCGAGTGTCTACGAGCGAACTACAGGGATCTAAATTTTTTCACCTGTTTTTCCCTGATTACAGGCTCCCCTGTGTATCAAGAACTCAGAATCAGAGCATCCCGAATGGGTGCGAACTGATTACGGTGGCTTTATGTCGAGCGAAGCGAGTGAAAAGTTCTATGAGCGAAGCGAATTCCTAGTTGCTTTTCTTTTTTAAAAAGTCACGAAATTTTAAGCCAAAAATTGCCCCTTCGAACTGAGCGTAAGCGAAGTTCAATAGAGTTTGAGCGTAGCGAAAACATAGGGCAATTTTTCTTATCCTGGGCTTTTAATTATTTTTAATGCTTTTAAATACTTTTAGATCAGAATAAATTTATATATTTCAATAATTAATAATCTTATATACCCACGTTTAGTTACCTATATACCCACGTTTAGTTACCTATATACCCACGTTTAGTTACCTATATACCCACGTTTAGTTACCACTTACCCACGTTTAGTTACCCTATGGCTTCATCTAACCTCAAATAAATATTTGTGGTTATAACTACATTGTTATAATCTGTGGGTATAACAATGTTTTAATCAATCTCATGTCAAAAGAATTAGTTGTAAAAACAAATCGCTTAAACCAAGCTTTCCAGACTTTGTCTTTATCAGAATTTCATATTGTTCAACTAGCTATTGTTGATGCTAGGCATACAGGTACAGGCTTAAGTACAGATACACCATTACGAATAGATGCTCTGAGATATGCAGAAATTTTTGGAACAACCAGACAAAATGCTTATCAACGGATGAAAGAAGCTGAAGACTCGTTATTTAATCGTAGATTTAGTTTCTTTGATGAAAACGGGAAATTAATAAAAAGCAGATGGATTCAGCAAGTAAGGTACTTAGATGATGAAGGTGCTATTGAGTTAGTTTTTACACTAGCTGTTGTACAAGGTATAAGTAAAATTGACGGAATTAAGGATTTCTTTACTCAATATTTATTAAGCCAAACAGCACAACTGAATAGTACCTATTCAGCAAGGCTATACGAATTACTGATTCAGTGGAAAGCCGTTGGAAAAACACCTTTATTCGAGTTAGCGACATTTAGAGAGCAGCTTGGTATTGGCGTTAATGAATATAAGCGTATGGATCACTTCAAGACGAGGGTCCTTGATTTAGCTATTACAGAAATTAGTGAAAAAACAGATATTGAGGCTAGTTATGAGCAGCATAAAAAGGGCCGTTCAATATCAGGCTTCTCTTTTTCATTTACACAGAAAAAAACTAGAAGTGCATCAAGTGAAAATAAAAAGCACTCGGAGAATTTAGATCTCTTTTCAAAAAAAATGACAGATCCTCAACGTCATTTATTTGCCAATAAGCTCTCTGAGCTTCCTGAAATGAGTAAATATTCAGAAGGCAGTGAAAGCTATCCTCAATTTGCAGTAAGAATTGCAGAAATGCTTAAGGACTCTGAAAAGCTAAAAGAGTTTTCTCCAATGCTTGAAAAAGTTGGCTATCGTTAAACTACTAATGTAACGTTACATGTTTAAATAATATCTACTGGCATACATCTTTTTACTTAGGTTACATGATGAAAGCATTATCTGTGATTGAGCTAGCTGAACTCTATGGGATGAACAGACAGAGTATCTATAAGCGTATAAATAAAGGTGATTTATCTAAAAATAGTGATGGAAAAATAGACCTATCGGAAGCAATACGTGTATTTGGAGAACCATCTAATAAAAATAGAGATGTAACCACGTTACAGTCTACTGCGGTACAAAAAGAGACAGAAGTAGACATGCTAAAACAGCAGGTAGACATACTAAAAAAACAACTGGAACTTGCACATGAACGAGAAATTTTCCAAAGAGAACAACTAGAAGCAAAAGACAATCAAATAGAAGCAATCCAACGACTGCTAGAAGCCCCAAAAACCAATATGACTACGTTTACCGATCAGAAACCTAGCCAAGATATAGCAACGGATCCTCGGTCAGAACCTGAACCGAAACATGACGGATTGACTACTCCAGAGCAGACTGAAAATAAACGTATTCCAGTACCGGAACATGTTGAACCGGAGCAGCCGAAAAGAGGGTGGTTAAGCCGGTTTTTCTTGCCAAATGGCTAAGGGGATTATTCAACTGAGCTAATCAAAGTTGTGAAACATTGCTTAAATAATAGGCGTGGAACGTGAAAAATCATAAAAAAAACCCACCTTGGGGAAGGTGGGCTATCAACTAGGAACTACAGCGTTGAATTATAAGGATAATTATAACGCATTTCGTATAAGGTGTATTATGTTAATTTTAGATAAACTATAGAATCCATTAGTTTTTAAACCAATAAATTAAATATTTTATGGAACTCCAGAATATTTATTCAGGCGATACTTAAGCAATAAGGGTAGGGTGATTACATAAAGTATTGCAGCTAATGCCCATACCATTCCAGGAGCTGATGCCTGAGTCATAAAATAGAGGCTAGTAACTAATACAGGACCAATTATAGCCCCCAGACTATTAAAACTGCTTAATAGCCCTTGTAATTCACCTTGTCTTTCATCACTAATACCTCTGGACATCATTGCTTGCAAAGCAGGAACGGCTACTCCACCAAGGGCAAACAATGGTAACAACGCAAAAGGCACCCATTCTTCAACAGCAATAGATAAAAGAAGTAAACCAATTGCATCGCAAGCTATTCCACATAACAACGTATTTTTCTCTCCAAACCTCTTTACCATAGGGGCGATAGCAAAAACCTGTGCAATAGAATGGCATATTCCATAACTAGCAAGGGAAACACCTGCAATAAATATACTCCAGCCATAACGATCCTGCCCATAGATAACCCATAAAGTTGCGGGGACTTGTGAAACCAATGTGATAATTAAAAAGATACCAAGCAATGGAGCCATATTAGGTTGAGTGATCAAATAGGATAATTTCTTTAATATTGATTGCTCCTGAACCTTCTCAGTCATTTTATTGCTGTGTTTTGATTCTTTTAATAAGACTGCTGTCATTATTAAATTAATCCCATTCATAAAAGCAGCAGCAAAGAACGGTGCATGTAAGTTCCATTCACCCAAAACTCCACCTATTACCGGACCCGCTATAAACCCAATACCAAAGACAGCTCCAAGGAGACCAAACCTTTTTGCACGCTCATGGGCTGGAGTAATATCTGAAACATAAGCTGTTGCAACAGCCATGTTGGCACCTGTAATTCCCGCAAAAATACGACCAATATATAGCCACAATAGAGAAGGAGCAGCAGCCATTAGGAGATAATCAGCCGTTGCACCAGCAATTGAAATAATTAATACAGGTCGACGTCCAAATCGGTCACTCAACGCTCCAAGGATAGGTGCAAAAATGAACTGCATCAGAGCATACACAGCTAATAAAGCACCATAGTGAACACCGCCTGCTTCAGCTCCAGCCAATGACCGTAATAATTCAGGCAAGATCGGCATAATTAAACCAATCCCAACAGCATCCAGAAATATAGTGATTAAAATCACGCTCAATGATTTCTTCACAAATGCCTTCTCTAGCAATGATAGAATTAATATTCTCTCACACACTCCCTATCAGTGATAGATTTATGAGTAAAAAAGATATTGCACCTCAACGTCTGACACGTGAAATAGTCCTGCGTACCGCATTGGATATGTTGAATGAAGAAGGCATAGATTCAATAACCACACGCAAGCTAGCTCAACGATTGGGTATTAAATCTCCAACTCTATATTGGCATTTCAAGAATAAATCCTTGTTAATGGAAGCAATGGCGGAAACCATTATAAATGAACACCATTTAGTTTCTTTACCCATCGATGGGATGACATGGCAAGATTGGTTGCTCGCTAATTCTGTAAGCTTTCGTCGAGCACTACTAGCTTACCGTGATGGTGCTCGTCTACATGCAAGAACTAGCCCCAGTCAAGGACATTTCAACACGATTGAGGCCCAAGTTGCGCTGTTATCTCATGCTGGGTTTTCTCCTGTTGAAGCAGTTGCATTACTTATGACATTAGGAAGGTTTATTGTTGGGTGGGTCCTTGAGGAGCAGCAAGAAGAAATAAGATCAGACCCACCATTCGAAGCCGATCCAACTATATATCCACTCATGCTCCAAGGAGTGAATACCTTACAAAATATGAATGCGGATGACATTTTTGAAAATGGGATTCGTATGGTGATTATCGGTGCTGAAAGACAACTTGATATTAAAATGCAAACTTAACTCTATACTGCTTTAAGCAACTGTTCTATTTAGTAATAAAGCTTTTATCCTTAATTATTTAACATAATAGAGGTTATACGAAATGCTTTTTAAAATATCCTTGTTTTTCATATAGTTAAAAAATTTTCATCCCCCTGAAAAACAACAAAAAACCGACTTGGAAACAAGTCGGTTTCTTTTTAAGCAAAACTGTAACTTTTAGCCAATAAAATTGATCAAAAAATATTCTTTTTTGCGTTTTTTCCTGATTTCTCAAGGGTTACAGTTTAGAAATAATCCCCAATTTCTGCGGACAACTCTTGGGATAAAAATCCACCAATTTTGTACGCCTGAGCGCACATGAATTTAGGGGTTTTGCGGATATTCACAATCCCTTGTATTCAATATCATGAAGTCATAAGAGAACAGGACGTTCCGCAGAATAAAAATAAATAATCGCACAAGGATCGGCGGTACGACAGGAGTCATGCCAAGCGAACCAATACGAAAAAGCCCGACAGGATGTCGGGCTTTTTTATTATATGAATTCTTATAAATAATTTTTATCAAGCAAAATTAGACCACTTTTTAAAGCATTAATTGAATAAACATATAATTTGATCATATTTATAGCCTTTTACATTCAGCTATTCTTATCTGACAAATCTTTAGATAGCATCTCCAAAACTGCTATAAGATTCGCCATATCAATTTTTTTTTCTAATTCTTCTAGATCTTTCATTAGCTCAGGAGATTCTTGAAACTCTTTAACATCAACATTAAATAATTTTGATGCTTTAGAAATTACTTTTTTGGAAGGATTCTTTTTCCCCGATTCAATCAAAGAAAGATATGTAGGAGTTATATCTAACTTTTCAGCTACGTATGTAGATTTGTATCCTTCCTTTATACGTAAACCTTTAATCTTGAAACCAGCAAAATGTGTAGTTTGCATTTTTTCACCATAATTATAGAAAACATTAATTTATGTAGATTTCTATAGTCTGGAATTAAAGTGGGATAAACTCGCCCACATAAGAGCACTGGTTTGCATCACTACTGATACTTGATGCAAATAAATATAAGTAATTGAAAAATAATAATTAAAGGAACAGATATTAAGGCTCTTAAAATCTTTAAATAATGGTTCCTGAACATAACTTCTACACACAAATGATAGAGCTCTGTCGATAATTACTGACATCGCATAATCTAAATAGCTGTGACGAAGTTCATCTTCAATCCTAATAGGAGAAACCATCATTTGTTTTCTACTCCCTTTCTTAGCCTGAAAAACTTAACACTGATCTGTGGCAATATCAGTTGATACTAGATCAGACAAGAAAATGACTGCCTCACCTTCTTGTTTATAACCAGATAATTAAAAATTCGAACTAATTTGAATCAAATGCACATTCATAAGACTTTCTCCTAATACAAAATATTCCAAGTCTTTTACCTCCAATAGTCTTGGGTCCAAGAGGAAAATTAAATACCTTAAAGTGTAATCTGTATTCTTGCGAGGAATACTGAGGCCGCTGTTAGAAACTACTTATAATCCTTATAATTACTTCGATAAGTTTCAAAGTAGATTCTGCTCTACAAAGAGTCTTATCGATATCAAAGGAGGGCTTTTCAGCAAACCCTATAAATACTTCTGAGCCAGAAATTAACTGTATGAGTTCTTCAACTTTTTCAGCAACTTCAAACTCTTTATGTTTCCGTAAAACCTCAACTACAGCTTTCAATTCTTGAACAGCTTGGATAACCATCTCTTTCTTACTCATAAAATACAACCTTATAGAGAATTAAGAGACAGTCACCTCTGATATATAACTAAGTTTTCAGTTCTTTCACCTAAATAATATGATGAGAAAAAATTAAAATCAAATAAAAGTTAATATTTTTAACTTTTTTATATTTAAAAAAAATACAGGCATAAAGCCTGTATTTTTTAATATATAATTTAGTAACTTAGGTTGATTTCTTAAATTTAGTAAAATTATAAGTGGGTAAAAGAATAGGGTAATAACCTGCACTTACAAAGAAATTACTTACAAATGCTCTTAGAAATGGGTATGCAATTGCTGGCGCATTAATGATCGGAAAATTAGATTTTTTAAAACCGTCATCTATATCTTGTTCACAAACAAACTTAGATAAAAAATCTAGTTCAAAAAAACTAGCTTCTTCTGTTTTGACTTCTAAGTGAAATTTTACAACAAAATTTTTTAGTGAGTCTTTGAAGAAAATTGGTTTAAACACTAGATGATCATCAATATTTATTGAATCAAGATTTGATAAATTTTCTAAAAGTTCAGACGAAGGAGAAAATTTCAATTCTCCAATCTTATATTCAACAAATTTGATATTCATAAAAATTAAGCTGCTGCTGCGTATTCAGGTTCATTATTACTAAAGACCTCAAAAGAAAAATTCTCCTGAGATCTTATTTCTGGATTAGTGTTATTAGCCTTGTTTGTTATAGCAAATAATTGAATAACTTCTTGGTTAGAAGACACTTCAAAAACTTCTTCACATAAAAGCTCCAAAGAAGGTAAATGTGCAACTAAGCCTTCAATACCAATGCTAGGCGCACGAGATGCTCTTTCATCAATCTCTTCAAAAGTCATAGTTTCAATTTTTGAAAGAAACTTTCGAGCTAATTCTGAATCAAACATATCTAGACTCTCCTAATTGATGTTAGAGGAATAACACTATTTTCTCTAACAACTAAACAGCTACTCGCATATTGTGTAGCCCATTTTAACCCATCAGATTTGGTTTTTTTGTAGTTATCTGGTGCCGCTGCCTTAACATGATATACAAGTATTTTTTCGTTAGACAACTCTTCAAGCTCCTGAAAAAAACCATTATATATTTTTGTTAATTCAGCTTTGATGTCGTTCCAATCTCTTAATAGCTTTAATTTAGCATCAAATCGTAATAGATAAGCACGAAATATACTTAAATACTCTAACGACTCTAAATCCAAAAAATTAATCTTATTCAGTAAGATATTACAAACCAATACACAAGGATTTTTTTCATCAACATGGTTATATGAACCTTTGCTGAAATGATATTCAGCATAAGATCTAGCCAA